>JAHDBK010000570.1 GCA_020630455.1 Saprospiraceae bacterium | reverse complement strand
ATGTATGTCCAACAACGACCACTATATATACAGTTACAGTAACCAATGCAGCGGGTTGTGTATCAACGGCTACGCATGAAGTCATAGTTGAAGCCTTACCAATGGCAATGATTACAGCAACAGATACTTCAGGAGATACCAATAATGATAGTGCGATTTGCTTGAATGATTGTGCCGATTTAATGGCAAGTGGCGGCGTATCATATATGTGGAGTACAACCGATAATACAGCGATGATTAATGTATGTCCTACGACAACTACAACATACATCGTTACAGTAACCAATGCGGCAGGTTGTACTTCAACCGCTTCGCATGAAATTGTTGTGGGTATTTTAAATACACCTGTTATAACAGAAATGGATAATTCAGGAGTGCCAAATGATAGTCAAATTTGTTTAGGTGATGAGGCTACTTTAACAGCAAGTGGTGGAGATACTTACGATTGGGGAACGGCTGGAAATGGAGCTACAATTAATGTAAGTCCTACAGTTACTACTACGTATACAGTAACAGTAACAGCTCAAGGGGGTTGTTCAGCTACTGCTTCACATACAATTGTTGTTAATTCTATTCCTACTCCATTAATAACAGAAACAGATGCTTCAGGATTGCCAGATGATGGAGAAATATGTTTAGGAGATGCTGCAACATTAACGGTCAGTGGTGGTGCTTCATATCAATGGAGTGATAATTTAGGTTCAAACAGTACAGTTACAGTTAATCCAACAAATGCTACCGTTTATACCGTTACAGTAACAGGAGCAAATGGATGTGAAGCTACAGCTACTTATCAAATTGAAGTAATTGAAAATCCTGAATATCAAGTGATTGAAAATACTACAATTTGTCCTGGAGAATTTGTTATGTTAGGTTTAGTTGAAGCGGTAGGTACAACCTATTCTTGGACTTCTTCACCTGCTGATGCTACGTTGACTGAACCTACTTCTGGTGTACCTTCAGTTTCTCCTTCAGTAACTACCACTTATACGCTTACAGCATCTAACGGAAATTGCATAGAGACAGCAACAGTAGTAGTGACAATAGAAGAGCCCAGCTTATCTGTTAGTCCTGACCCTGTTTTATGTCCTGGTGAATCAAGTACTTTAGTAGCTGATGGATTCCCTTTAGGAGGTACCTATCAATGGTTAGATGAAAATGGAAACGAGATGGGGAATAATTCTTCTCTAGATGTATATCCAACAGATGATACTAGCTTTGAAGTAATTTATACTAGTCCTAATGGATGTCAATCTAGTGAAATAATATTTATTGATGTATTGGATGTTCCTCAAATGAGTTTGTCCGCTTCTGCTTTAGAAGTTGCTGCTGGAGGAGAAGTTATTCTAGAAATTACAGGAGCACCAATTGGCTCTACTTTTGATTGGCAGGCGAATGCAGGGGGTAATCCTGTGGGTAATGAAGTAGCTACAGCTAATCCACAGTTTACTACACTTTATACGGTGACTGTGAATACTCCTGAAGGATGTACTTATTCTTTTGAAGTGATTATACAAGTAGTACTCACTCAAATGCAAGTTCCTAATATATTTACTCCGAATAATGATAATTTAAATGATTATTTTTATCCTGTTTCTAATGATGGTAACTTAGATTTAGTTGAATTTAAAATATTTGATAGATGGGGAGAATTGGTATATGATAATGTAGGTACTCCAGGTTGGGATGGCACTTTTAAAGGGAAACCGCTTCCTTCAGATACTTATGTTTATTTTATTAGAGCAAATCTCAATGGACAAGAAGTAATTAAGAAAGGAGATGTCGCATTAATGAGATAAGAGCATGTTTAAATTTTAATCTTTATGAGAATCAATATATTTATAAAGACAAGTTCTTAATATATTGATTCTCATTGTGATGAATTTTTAAATGTACTCTAAAAGGATTGTTATTAACAAAATCACAATGAAAAAAATTAGTTTTTTCTATTGTAATTTTGTATTTTTTTATTAATTTTGAATTACAAACAAACACATTTTTAATACAAAAACTAAAACTATATCATGATTCATTTACTCATGCTAAATAACTCCTTTTACATGAACAAACCTCAGAGAAAAACAAAAAATGTAACGGAAGGTCTTGAAGCTAATTATAGAGTTCATAAAAGAGATTCCAATCCAAAGAACGTTTACGTTAAAAAAATTATTGATGATAAAGCAAAAATTATCCTGAATAATAGAGAAGCAATTGTTGAATTAAAAAGGCTATCTTTAAAATAACTTTTTTGTAAAATACACTTAAACTTTATATACAGTGTACTTATTATAAGTTGACTATAAAAAAAGCACTTGCAAGTGATTGTTTTCCTACTTGCAAGTGCTGTATATATCAAATTCTAATATTGATTAGTATTACTATTTCATAATTCATTATTTCTCAAAAAAAGGTAAGATATATTTCTGATAAAAATTATCATTGTTTTCTGCATCAATAGACGTTATTACGAAAAGTTTTTTATGAAAGATAAATTAGTATTTTTAATTATAGTCTAGGCATTACTCGAAAAGCATAGCCATAGCTATGGTTGAGAGGAATAACGAAGGATATCATTAAAATGACAATTTAGCTATAATCAATTTTTCGTAATAACGTCTAA
>JAHDBK010000023.1 GCA_020630455.1 Saprospiraceae bacterium | reverse complement strand
TTGGGTTTTTGGTACAGCTTGGACGACTATCATGCTTTGCTATGCATATTACATGGCTCAACTTTGGAAAGAAATTGATAATAAAAAATTTATAATCATATTATATAGCCTTCAATGGGTACTTAATGTCATTTGGAATCCCATTTTCTTTACTTGGCATCTAACAGGGTGGGGATTAGTAGTTATAGTAGCTTTAACGGTATTAATTGCTTACTTTTTATTTTATTTTTATAAAAATCTACAATGGAAATCCGTTTTTATAGCTCCTTATTTCATTTGGCTTTGTATTGCTACTTCATTAAATGCATATATTGTTTTTAATAATTAAAATGGAGACAATAGACATTATATTTACATACATATAATAAAGAGTTTTCTTTATTATTTAAATTTAAAAAAGTGTGATTATTTTCGTCAACTAAGCTAATACTTAAACAAAAAAAGCTTCATACTACATTTTTACATATCTTTGTATTATGGAAAAACAGAGACCTATTACAGATTGGCTGCCTATTACGATGAAGGAGGTGGAAAAACGAGGTTGGGAACAATTAGACGTTGTCGTTGTTTCAGGTGACGCCTATGTGGACCATCCTGCATTTGGTTCAGCGGTAATTGGTCGCATTATAGAGAGCAAGGGTTTTAAAGTAGGGATTATTCCTCAACCCAATTGGAGAGATGATTTGAGGGATTTCAAAAAATTTGGAAAACCTCGCTTGTTTTTTGGAGTGACTTCTGGCTGTATGGACCCTATGGTCAACCATTACACTGCTTCTAAACGAAAACGTTCTACCGATGCTTATACCCCTGGAGGCGAAGCAGGTTATAGACCCGATTATGCAACTAAAGTATATACCCAAATTTTAAAGAAATTATATCCAGATGTTCCTGTTATTATTGGAGGAATAGAAGCATCGCTAAGGCGTGTGACTCACTATGATTATTGGGAAGACAGATTGATGCCAAGTATATTGGTTGATTCGGGGGCAGATATATTGGTTTATGGAATGGGAGAACAACCCCTTACTGAGATATTGAGGCTAT
This sequence comes from Saprospiraceae bacterium, assembly GCA_020630455.1. Lineage (GTDB taxonomy): Bacteria > Bacteroidota > Bacteroidia > Chitinophagales > Saprospiraceae > JAHDCE01. Next base: position 15,474 of record JAHDBK010000023.1, on the reverse strand, counting down.
TTGATAAAGGAGTTCCTTTATCTTCTATGAAAAATATTCCTCAAACTGCTTTTTTACAATCATTAGACGAAGGAGTATATCAAGCTAAAAACTGGACGGATGTCAAGATACATTCTCATGCAAAATGCTTAAAAGACAAGCGAAGTTTTGCTGCTAATTTTAAAATTATAGAGCAAGAATCTAATAAGGTTCAAGCAAGGAGAATTATTCAAAATGTGGGCAAGGATATGCTCATTATTAATCCTCCTTATCCGCCTATGTTGGAAGATGAAATCGATGCTTCTTTTGACTTGCCCTATACTAGAGCACCACACCCTAAATACAAGAAACGCGGTGCTATTCCTGCCTATGAGATGATTAAATTTTCAATCAATATCCATAGGGGTTGTTTTGGTGGATGTAGTTTTTGTACCATCTCTGCACATCAAGGAAAGTTCATTGCCTCACGTTCTGAAGACTCTATAATGAAAGAGGTAGAGCAAGTAACTAACATGCCTGATTTCAAGGGATATATATCTGATATTGGAGGTCCTTCTGCCAATATGTATCGAATGAAGGGTAAAGTACAAAGCATCTGCGACCGCTGTGTCGCTCCTTCTTGTATTCATCCTGTGGTATGTAGCAATTTAGATACTTCTCATAAGCCATTGACAGAACTATATCGCAAAGTAGATGAGCATCCCAATGTCAAAAAAGCATTTGTAGGAAGTGGCATTCGATATGATTTGTTAGTAGATTCTTATAATAAAAATAATGATGGCAGTCTAGACGAGTATATGGATCAATTGGTCAACCGTCATGTTTGTGGTCGCTTAAAGGTAGCTCCTGAGCATACTTCTGATGACACCTTAAAACTCATGCGTAAACCATCATTTAAGCATTTTCATGAATTTAAGAAAAAATATGACCGCTATAATAAAAAACACGATTTGAATCAACCATTAATCCCTTATTTTATCAGTAGTCACCCTGGTAGCAAGGAAGAAGACATGGCAAATTTAGCTGCTGAAACCAAGGACATGGGCTTCAAACTAGAACAAGTGCAGGACTTTACTCCAACTCCAATGACCGTCGCAACTGTCATTTATTATACGGGTTTACACCCTTATACACTGCGTCCTGTTTTTACGGCTAAATCTAAAAATGAGAAACTCAAACAGCACCAATTTTTCTTTTGGTATAAAAAAGAAAATCGCCAACAAATCAAACAAGCCCTTGAGAAAATGGAGCGTCCAGACCTCGTAGAAAAACTCCTCCACGATGCCAAAAAGCAAATCAAATTTGAACGTGTGAAATATCGTTCAAAAGGAAAATTGTCAAGAACTAGAGCGAAGCGAGGAAGGAAGAAATAATAGTATTGAGAGAGAGTAGAGCGTACTGAGTAGAGTATTTCAAGAAGATAAATTACTTTATAAAACCACCAGCATGAAAAAACTCAAAAAAGAAATATCTAAATTAGGTTCAAGTACTTTTATGCTTCTTATCATTCCATTTGTTTTGGTTTTGTTGTTTTTTTTAGCACAATTAGGAGATAGAAGATTGGATTCGTTTTTTGATTTGAGATTCATTATTATTACGATACTTTTAATTGGTTTAGGAGCGGGATTATTTTCTTCTTATTCAATGATGCATTTTGAAGTAAAACAGAATTTGAAAGATTTGAATTTTGCTTTTTTAATGAGAACAATTACTTGGGTTTCATTATTTCTTATATTGTTATTCGCTAATTATTTTATTTATTTTTATCCATAATAATGATATTAGATGATATAGATATATCTAGAGAAGAGGAAACGCCTTTGGTTCATTCTATTTTAATCAAAATAAAATGTAATGCCGTCCTTCAATGTATAGTAGGTATACTTTTTATAAGTATCCTTTATGCTTTTATTTCTAATTTTGACTATAAAAACCCAATGGCACTATTTTTCATTTTTATAAATGGTCTATGGTTTATTTTTTATTTTAAAATTGCTTATGATTTATTTTATGGTGCTACAATTTTTTTCACAAATCCCGAAAAATTAAAGAAGGCTTTTTTAGATAAAAATACTTTGTTTGTCACTATTATAGTATTAATCATACTTAATTCTAGCATTCTTTTTTTTGTTTACTTTTAATACAATAAATATGAAAAGAATTTATAAAGAATATGAGCGATTGGGTAATATTACGATAGTGCCTTTTTTCATTCTTGCATGCATTGCAGTTGTATTTGGAATGATTATTATTATTTATATAGCAATTTTGTTAATATTTGGATTATCTCATAATGGATTGTCATTATCCTTTGAAGACATTGTAGAATTCTTTTTAATTTTACTTGGCTTCATACCTCTTGCTTCAATAATAATATCTTGTATTTATTTCTTCCGCTCTTGTTATGGAATGAGTAAGATTTTACAAATAGAATATGAAGATGAAGAATATGAAGATGAAGATGAAGAAGATGAAGAAGATGAAGAAGATGAAGAAGATGAAGATGAAAGACGCCAAGAATATTTATTACGTATTTTAAGATACCAGACCTATGCCTATTTAGGGTTTTTAGTTTTTTGTGCATTCACTACAATCCTTCATATTTTGACTAGAAATCTTTAAATGATAAAGAAATTTCTTTATAAAAATACAAATTATGCTATTGGACGATATAGATTATGATAAAAACAATAGAGATGAAGAGCAGGTTTCTCCATCAATATTAAAGGCTATAAAGCTCAATGCTATTCTACAATTTTTGATAGGTATAGTTTTATTATTGACATATATCTATTTTTTTATATATGATAATAATGATAGGGTTGAAAAATTTAAATTTGTAGCTCTAGCCCTTATTTTTTCAATATTCTACTTTAGAAGTGCTTACAAACTATATACAAGTCCTGATTCCTATAATGGAAATGATAAAGAAATTTCTTTAGCTATTCGTAGTGAAACGATTTTTTGGATTGTTTTTTATCTTTTGATTATTGTTGGTTCTTTAATATTGTCTTATGATTTTTAGAAATAAAAAACGCCGATTGAAATTCAATCAGCGTTTTTTATTTATTATTAATATAATTATCATTAATTCAATGAGAATCTAATTTGTAATCCTGCTTGAGTATTCGTAATAGGGAATGAAGCAGAAGTAGCTGGTATTGTTTTACTATAATCATAGAATAATCTCAGATTCAATTGTTTGTTTACAGAATAATCAATTGATGGAGAAATTCTGATGGTTTTCATACCTCTTGTAGGAATAGATTGGTCTTGGTCAAGTAAATGATTAATAGTAATATCATTTCTCCAAGAGAAATCAAATTTGAAATTCACATCACTTCCTTTTTTGTCTTTGCTATTATCTCCGTCTTTATCATTTTTCTTATTCTTCTTTTTCTTTTTCTTTACACCAGAATTCAAAGCATCAAAATCTAAGAATGCGATATAAACGTTTTTCAAGCGATAGCCCATACCTACTACAAACTCATCAGAACGCGTTTCGCTCAATTGATAATCTGTGAAGCCCATAGCTAAGGTTCTAGATTTTTTCCAATCGATACGAGTTGTCAAATCATTTTTAAACCTCATATCCAATCCTAATAATGGAGACAATTGCTCTGAAATAACGATATTAGGAATTTCATATTGAGAATAATAATTTTCAGTATTGACATTTTTATCTTGGATGATGGCTTGACTATCAAAGGATAAATCGGTATTATAACTATTGATATTTAAACCTGATTTATAACCATGTGTAATACTAACACTAGAGAATATTTTATCCAAACCTTTGATTTTATGTAGACCTTTATAGCTCAATCTCCAATTCGGTAAAGGAATCGTTTTGAATACATTCAACTTAGTTGCACTCGCATCTTTACCATTATAAGCAGATAAGAATGCTGGTATTAATACATCTAATTGATAACGACCATACCCTTCTAAATAATCACCATGTTGGTCATCTAAATCATGTGGATTCACAACACCTGTTTGATTGGCTAATCTTTGAGAGATAATTTCTCTATTCGCTTCGAATTGTTCAAAAATTGAAGCATAATCATTAGTAAATAATGTCTTCATAGAGAAATAAGAAATCTGGAAAGACCCAATCTCTTGAGGAGTTAAATATTGATAAGTACTATCAGGATGATTAGAAGTACGCTTGAAATAAACTGAAGTATTATCAGACATTTTTCTATTCGCTTCTATATCAATATTAAAATCATTAAATGGCTCAACTGTTAATCTCGCATTAATATCTTGTGAATGATTTCCAAGTACTTGTTGATTCATAAATATACTTGGAGTAATCCAATCTTGATTTTGGAATAACCATTCTCTATCGGGTTGTCTCCAACCAAACACATAATCCCATCCTGGTGAAGTCACGCTTTCATCCATTCCTAATAATCTATGATTAGGAGTAAAACCAGGTACGACACTAGAGAATTGCTCTGAATAACTGAATCTTGCTTTTCTAATTAACATCAAAGGTCTCAAAATGGCTTTAGCAGCAGCGGAAGGGCCTTCTTTCTTAGCTTTTTCTTTATCATCACCTTTTTTGTCGTCTTTTTTATCAGTCCCTTTGTCATCTTTTTTATTATTAGAACTAAATCTATTAGGACGAGTAGAAGTTGGACGTTTATTATTTATTTCTTTTAAGAATTTTGAATTATTATATAATTTAACAAAATCCAAATCACCTGTAATTTGACGAGTTTGTCCATTTCTAATAATATTTCCTAAAGTAACGCCATCTACATCAAATTCATTCAAACCAGCAGCTAACCAACCAAAATTGGCATTGTATTGAGCTTTTACAGTAATAAAGTCTAAATAAGGCAATTGTTTGAAAGGAAGCGTATAAGAGGCATTCATGTTATGCTGATAATCTTTATTACGTCCCCAATCTTGAATATTTCCCCAAATGTATTCTTTAGCTTCAGGACTACCTACTAGAGAAGTATCATCTAATTCGTCAATTACTCCAATATTCGTGGCATTGAAATTAAATTTCAATGAACGAGTCAAATCCCATTTCAAATTATAAGAGCGATCCCAATTGAATCTTCTATTGTACCAAGTATTATTAGTTTCATCGGAAAAACGATAAGTCGTTTCTTGTAATTGACGGTGCATTCTTGTACTAAAGCCTAAACCATTTGGTATCGGATTAAAATTAAAATCCGTTAATAGTTTGATATATTTTTGAACCTTAGGTTTGTCCTTTGCTATATTCTTAAATGGCTCTATATACAAAGGTTTCCCTGAATAGGTGTAGTCTACTATTGCTTGTTGGTCGGTTAATTGATCATTTTGAATGATAGGGGTATGTCTATTCGTTTCAGAATAGGCATAGGTAAGACTCAAATTCTCTATATCCCAAGGACGAGGTTCTTTTTTAGAATTGGTTCTTTCCTTTCTAACATTCGTCACATTGACGGTTTTAATTTCTGTAAAGTCTTGTGCTTGATTTCGAACAGAGTCCCGCACTTCTCTTGAAGGAGCTAAATCTAATTTGTCTTTTAATTCAATATCCAAATCGTAAGGGTCATATTGAGGATTTTTGATGGTACTTGAATATTGAGCATACACAGGAATTTTAATCCCTGCTTTTTCTGGTATGAACTTACCTAATTCAAAATTACCTGCAATATCATATTGAATGACTTCTTCTCTACTTCTTTGTTGTAATTTTTGCTCAATTCCTCCAAAACCAACACTTGTATAATTAGTTGATAAATTGACATTCCCAAAATCTGCCATTTGAATATCCATACGTGCTAAAGCACCCCAACCGCCTCTTTCATCAAAACCACTTAATCTCAATTCATTGAACCATAATTCAGCACAGCGAGGCAAACCATCATCTTCTGTATTTCTAACACCAATCATGATGCTCTTCACTAATCCTAGATTAGGATTTCCTTTTACGCTTACTGTTTTGCCTGGATAATTTGGATCATCAATGCTGTATAAATCATTTAAAGCACTATTAGAAAAATTACGTTGTGTTTTTACCTCTTGTAATAAAGATAAATCTAAGTCCAATTCATTTTCTAAAGGCCAAACTGCTCTTGCATAATCTCCTTCATCCACTTCTTCAGGGTCTAATATTCCTTCGGTCATGTATAAAGGCATTTCATATTCATAATAATTGCGTTCAAAATCAGAACCAATTCTTACAAACATTTTTAATTCACCTGGATTGATTACATCTTTAGACTCTGCGTGGACAAACATCTTTAATTTTTTGTATAATCTAATATCCAAATTAATATTTTTAAAGATACCTCTTGCATCACCATCTTGTAAATTACATACATTTACTGCTAATGATTGCTCGTTTTGGAAGGCATTATTAAAAGCAGAACCTACTTGTTGTTCTCTTTGAACTCCTGGAGGCAATACATAATTATAAGGGTCTTTCCCTCCATTTTCTTCAATATTTACTTCATTTAAATCAAATAATGTATCATCATTTTCATCAACAATAGTTCCTACTCCTGCTTCAGCAAGCGTTCTTCTATATCTACGCCACTGATTACGTACTAATTCGAAACGAGCGAACCTCATGGTTACAGGAGTTTCAAATTTTGTCATATATAATCTAATGAATCTAATCGAACGAAAATCTTGAATCCCTCCTACTCTAGAAGTATATTCTTCTAAAGGAACTTTAAAACGATACCATTTTCTTCCATTTTCTGTTATAGCATCTTCTACAATGAATTCATTCAATTCTATACCTGTTCCTGATGCATCTTTTTTGATAGGAATTTTATATTGAAAATAGGCTTCCGTTTCATTTAAAGTATTATCAAAATTAATATCCTCTGTATCTGGATTATTGGAATAGGCCTGTACTTGTCCACTGGTAGTAGCAGGAGAATTATTTTCAGGATTATTATAATCTAAATATCTATCAAAAATTCCATCACTGTCTCCATAAACATCTTCATCATTATAATAAACAAAATTATCATTAGATACATCTGCTAAAATTTCTTGTTTTACTACATTGAACATTGAAGGTGAATTTTGGATAGCTTGAACATAATCAGCATATAATAATTGTTCATCTATGTCATTAGCTCCATCAAAACCAACATCTTGAGCCACCCTAGTATCAGGATTATTGTCAAAAGCTCTAGTTACTGCAGCAGAACGAGGTACTTTCGACCAAGAAGTAGTATCGACTCTTAGATTTTCATTACTTGGCCCAGGTAATCCATTTTCAAAGAATAAACGAGAATCCCTTAATATATCCTCAGATACATTTCCTAAATTGATATACATTTCTCCATCTCCCGCTTCAGAAGGATTTCCATTTGCTTCTAAATATGGACTCATCATCCAAAATTCAATAAATTCTACATTTGATGCTTCAAAGTTATTATTAGTTAATTGTCTTTGAATACCTGCCCAACGAGTACCTGGCTCTAATAAATCTCCATCATCATCTAGACCCGCCGAATAAGCCGTACCACCATCAGGTAAATCAAAATTATAAGGCCCCCTTTTTTCAGGTACATATCTTAAATCCAAGGTTCTTATGCTATTGTTTAAAATACTATTAGGATTGTTAGCAACATTTGGAAATATATCTCTAATGAATACTGCCTCTGTATAAGGATTATCCGTTCCATCAACAGCATTATTGATACTTGTTTGGTCAATTTGATACCACATTAATTTTGCTCTATTGACACCTGACAAAGTAGTATCTATAAAGCTAGATTCAGGGAAAAGAGGATTACTATTCGTTATATCATTTTGTGGAACAGAAGCCAAACTCCAATTCACTGCATTATTTCTCAAATCAATACTACTCGTACTTCCTTCAAAGTCATCTACATACACTACTCCTTGATCTTCTTGTTGAATAGCTCTTGCGTGATTAGGCTTCAAATAAGCCGCTTCCGCCATGAATGAAATTTGCGAAGGAGCTTTAGTTTGTAATAAAGGTAATTTATCAATTGCCCTTGTCAACCAAGGAGCTTCTGTTGTATATTGAACATCACCACCATAAATTGTATTATTAATAGGGTCATCTCCGATATTTACTTTTTGAGTAAATGGTCTTTCATATAATTTCATGACTGTGCCACCTACATTGAAATTATCGCTGATTTTATACTCTGCTCTTAGTCCTAATAAGGTTTTATTTTGGAATCCGAATAAGCTATTATCTTCAAATGATACATTGATTGGCACACCTGAATTCATATAAGCTTCATTTAGGATTTTAATTCTACCAATATTATAATCAACCGTATAATCAGTGCCTTCTGTTAGGATTTGACCTCCTGCTCTTACGACTACAGACCCTCTAGGAATATTAAATGCTCCTAGTGATATTTCAGAAGAAACACTTGATTTATATGTTCCTCTAATTGTATATCTATTGAATTCAGGGAATTCTCTTGCTCTAATGAGTGTTGAATCATATAATTGTTGATAAGTATATTGTTCTGCTTCCGCAATAATAGCAGGATTATTAGGGTCAGGAGAAGAAGACAATATCTCTTCTTTTAAGGATGAACCAAATGGTTCTAATTTAGGGAGCATTACACGACCGTTTCTTGAATTGATAGTAATCCCTTCTACATAGTCAAAGCGACCGTCGGGTTGTGGGTCTCGTTGGGAATTGAGATTATCCAAATTCATTACTTGTATTAAAGGTTTCCCTTCTATTGCTGTTGCAGGTAAAAATCTTTTTTGCCCACCACCTGGGTCTTCATAATACATATCTAATAAGAAATCCTCTTGATTCACTTGATATGCACCAATAGAATAAATATTTTTCATCATTAAATCCCAAATAGGAATATCGACTCTAGGAGTGGTACTCTTTAGCATTTTTACATATAATACACTAAGCGTATCTGGATTAATAGGTAAATCATTAGTAAATTCTCCTATTCTATATACTTGACCATTGTAGGTATATTCCATTGCAAAACCCAGTACATCTTCTGGTTGTAAGGTTAAGTTTAAAGAAATAAAACCTAATTCAGGATGAAAAGTATATTCATTAGGATTAAGCATTCTTGCTCTTACTTTTTCAAAGTCTTTAGATTGTTGAAGATTATAAACATTTTGTAATTGAGCAACCGCTTCACTGATATATCTTGATTGAGGATTATTGATAATCACATCATACATAGGATTGGCTTCATTAGTAGGTAATGCCTCTCCATTAATATCTGGATTATTGACTACGGCTCCTGGTTGAAATAAAGGATTGTTATTAATAATCTTATCTGTATTGCCTTCTCCTAAATCAGCTAAAGCAACAATATCTCTAACACCTTCTGTTTGATTACGGGTATTGGTTACCCATACTTCTAAACGACTAACGCTGAATAAAGACCTAATTTGAGGTAATTGTTCTAGACCTTCCTCGAAATGATCTCTATTATAGTGAGAGAAAAAGAAGTGTCTATTTTCATCATATTGGTCGGCATTGATTTCAAAGTTTTGAACCTGACTTCCTCCTTGTAATTGAATTTCGTTTCTTCTTGATTTTTGAGAAGAAGCAATCCCTGTAAGCGTCATTCTACCAAATCGCAATTCTGTTTTTACTCCGAATAGACTTTGGCTACCTCGTATCAAGGTGCTTTTTAGTGGTAAACTCACATTACCTGCTTCAATTTTTTGAATAATATCATCTTCGCCACCAGCATACTCCAATTTCATTTGATTTTCAAAATTGAAGGTAGCTTGGGTATTGTAACTGGTTCCCAACTTCATTTTTTCGCCTATCTGCCCCGTTACATTCATTTGAATATTCATATCAAAATCAAATCCACCTTGACTTCTTTGTCGTTCAGGTGCGATAGGATTATCTACTCTTTGATAATCTGCTCCTAGTGTCAAATCAATATTACCTTGAGGACGAATATCAATTTTAGTACCTCCAAAGAGTTTATCTAAAACTTCATTGGGCACTTCTATATTCATAATAGGGTCTGGTTTACCACTACTCCCTAGAGAAGTTTCAGCATTTCTGGACAATTGATCGAAATAATCCCTTTGTTGCTTTTCAGCACTATATTCTAGATACTCTTCAAAGGTCATCCATGTTGGTGCTCGATAAAATTCGTCTCCGATTTTTTCTGTAATCAAATACAAACCTGTGTCAGGGTCATATTCTACTTCTTGAGTAATCGCTGGAGGGTCTTCCAAATCAAATGGATTGTAGGATGGGTCTGTAATAAAATCCCCTTCTCTTTCATCTATTGGATCAAGAGTATCCGCTTCTACTGCGGAAATGATTTCTTCAAAGGGATCTCCTAAGTCATATGCCTTGGAATGATTATTAAAAGAAAATAAAGACGAAACCGCCATTATCATTAAAACCAAGGAAATTAATATCCTATTCATATCGTGTTTATATAATTATATTCTTTTATTTAAATTATTAGATCTTATTACGAAAAATTGATTATATCAAATTCTTTTTTAATTATATCATCCATAAAAAACTTTTCTATACAACATCTAATAATAAAGAGTTTTCTTTATCTTTAATATTAAATCTTCAATTTTATATTCTTACTACTAAGAAGTCATCTTCTTAAGAGCAGCTTTTATCAAGTCTTCAACTTGCTGAATGTCCTTTTGTTCTTTGAGAACTTGGTTAAGTGCTTTTTGTATGGCTATCTTATTAAATCCTAAAGCCAACAATCCTTGTAACGCCTCATCTCTCAATGTATTGTTTTGTGATGTAAACGTTAAGGAAGTTTCGCCACTATCTTTTACGACCTTATCTTTGAGGTCTAAAATGACTCTTTGAGCGGTTTTTGGACCTACTCCTTTTACCTTTTTAAAAGCCTGTACATCATTGGCAACAATAGCATTTCTAGTTTCTTCTGCTGTCATAGAAGACAAGATAACTTGGGCAGTAGACGTACCAATTCCACTCACTGAAATCAGCTTTAAAAAAGTATCTCTTTCCAAATCATCCGCGAATCCATACAAAGTATGACTATCCTCCCTTATATGTAAATGAGTCAATAACTTCACATTTTCCTCTTTTTCTATTTTAGAATAAGTATTTAATGAAATATTGATATGATAGCCTATACCTGCTGCTTCAACCACAACGTAGGTAGGTGTTTTAAAAGTAATCGTTCCTTTGATGTAACTAATCATTATTTATATATAAAATTTTTATAATACAAATTTCAAGCCATAGAATGCCTTTTTGCAAATTCATATATAAAAAAACAGTTATATTTAATTTAAAAACGAACAAAGGTAAGAAAGTATAGTGGTTCGTTTATGATTTTAGACTCAATTTATAGTTAATAGTAATCTTAATTTCAATGCTTTAATTTTTTTTAATAAAAAAATCATCATTTCACATACATTTCAAACAACTATTATCAATTAAATAGCATCTTCAATATTATTATCAATAAATGGAATAATTAAAATGAAAAACACGATTACTATATACCTTTTCATATTTGTAAACCAATTCGTTTATAGCCAAAATTATGATATCAGTACACCGAAATTTAAACAATATCACTATACTTATTATCATTGGAATGATAGTATAAGTGAAAACCAAAAAGAATATTGGGACAATAATGTTTTAAAAGTGGAATACATTGATTTGGACAATCAAAAAAAATTAAGGAAGGAGTATTTTGAAAATGGAAGATTGAAGCGAGAAGCTGAAGTAGTTCAAGCCTTTAGTATTGATACATTCGTTACTTTCAATCCTGAAACTATGGAAGAAAATATAAGAGTAAAAAAAGGGTTTAAAGATTTTTATGCTGGTAAATATATAGAATATGAAGATTATCAAGACAATAGAATCATCACCAAAGGACAATTCAAAAACAGTATTTATTCAGGTAAATGGGAAGCTATTGTATTTGGACAAACTTCATTTAAAATTATTGAAGGAAAATTTAACAAATATGGATATTTAGAAAATTATTATGAATATAATATCAATAAAGATGGAAGTAAAGGAAATTTATTAGTAAAAGGAAAGTATAAAACCTTTAAAATTGAAAAATATATATTCAATAATATTAGCCAAAAGAATGAAAAAGTAAAGAAATTTCTTAATCGCCCAATTGGCAAATGGATTTATTATGATGATAATAAAAATGTTAGACTCATCATTCGGTACAAATGGAAGCGTCTTCTATATTCAGGTGAATCTTACAAGGCGAACTAATAAAAAATAAAGAAATTTCTTTATTAAAAACAATTCATAAAAATATAACATCAGCCCCTAGAACTCGCCAAGAGTTTATTTCCTATAGTAATGACTTCGGCAAAAACACCTGCTGCGGTAACCTCTGCTCCTGCTCCTGGTCCTCTGACGACTAGCGGTCGTTCTTTATAGCGTTCTGTCGTGAATACAATCATATTATCACTACCACTCAATGAATAAAAAGGATGATTGGCATCTACTGAACGTAAGGCAATTTCAGCTTTACCATTTTCTAGAGTAGCAATCATACGAAGTTTTTCGCCTTTGTTTTCTGCTTTTTTTCTCAAGGTATCGAAATGCTTATTATTCTTTTTTAATTCTTCAAAAAAGTCATCAACTGTCTTGGCATCTATACAAGACTGTGGTAGAATGGAATGGATTTGCACCTCTTTACTTTCCATGGTATATCCCGCCTCTCTTGATAATATCAATATTTTTCTCCTTACATCTTGACCACTTAAATCATCTCTAGGGTCAGGCTCGGTATATCCTGCTTTTTGAGCTTCTTTGACGATGGTATAAAAATCATTAGTTTCATTAAAATTATTAAAAATAAAAGATAATGAACCTGATAATACTCCTTCAATTTTCAATATTTTATCACCACTATTCATCAAATCATTCAAGGTAGAAATGACAGGTAATCCTGCTCCTACATTGGTTTCATACATGAATGATACATTGCGTTGCTTAGCGATGTTTTTCAATCGTTGATATTGTAAAAAGGTTGAAGAAACAGCTATTTTATTAGGTGTAGAAACCGAAATACTCGCGTCTAATATATTCTCATACGATTGAGCTACTTGGGAATTGGCTGTATTATCTAAAAAGATAGAATTTTGCAGATTCATTGCCTTCATTTTATCAATAAACTGATGAATACGTTGATAGTTCGTTCCTTTTTCTTTCAATTCTTCTGCCCAATCATTCAAATCAATACCTTCCTCATTGAACAACATTTGTTTGCTATTTGCTAATCCAACTATTTTGATTTCTAAGGCATTATTTTCTTTCAAATATGCGGCTTGTTCTTGTATTTGACGAATGAGGGTACTGCCTATCAGTCCCACTCCTACCATATACAAATGCAATGATTTGGTATGACTCAAGAAAAAGGCTTCATGAATAGCGTTCAATGCCTTTTTTTCATCTTCTTGTTTGATAATGGTAGAAATATTCAACTCAGAAGAGCCCTGAGCAATCGCCACTATATTGACACCATTTTTACCTAAAGCACTAAACAAACGTCCTGCCATGCCCGGTTGATAACGCATATTTTCACCTACTACCGCTATTGCAGATAATCCTTCTTCTATTTTGATATCATCTACTAAACCGCTCTGCCTTTCGTATTCAAATTCTTGGTGGATTGTTTCCTTTGCCATTGCTATTTGATTGGGTTGAATAGCAAAGGTAATAGAATGCTCTGATGAGCCTTGAGTAATGATAATGACATTGACTTTTGCCCTTCCTAATGCACCAAACAAACGAGCAGAAATCCCTGAAACGCCCACCATTCCACTTCCTTGTAATGTCAGTAAGGAAACACTAGAGATAGAGCTAACTCCTTTGATTGGATTTTTGCCATCATCTTTTTTATCCGATATTAATGTACCTATAAAATCAGGCTCAAAAGTATTTTTAATGTATAATGGAATATTTTCATGTAAAGCGGGTTGCAAAGTGGGTGGATAAATTACTTTCGCTCCAAAATGCGACATTTCCATCGCCTCTGAATAGGTCATCGTTGGAATGGTAAATGCCTTGGGTACTTTGCGAGGGTCAGCAGTCATCACGCCATTGACATCTGTCCATATTTCCATACAATCGGCACCTAACCCTGCCGCTAATAAAGAACAGGTATAGTCTGAACCTCCACGCCCTAAAGTTGTTGTTACGCCTTGTTCTGTACTGCCTACAAAACCCGTAACGATTTGTATTTCTTGATGATTTTTATAATATTCTTTAATATTTGAATAGGTCTTTTTTAAATTTACTTTTGCATTATTAAAATTACTATTGGTCTTTAGGACTTTTCTAGCATCTAAATAGGCGGCATTGATGCCATTTTCCTTCAATACATGGGAAATGATATAAGCAGAATTACGCTCGCCAAAGGATAAGACATGGTCTAATGTCCTTGGTGACACTTCTCCCAAAAGTGAAATACCCGTAAGCAATTTTTCTAAATCATCGTGATTTTCTTTTAAATCAAGGAGTATGTTTTCTTTATTTTGTTCTTCTATCAATGCCTCAACTGCCGTTACATGTCGTTCTCTAAAAGCTCCTAAAGATAAAGAAAAGTCTTTATTATTCTGTGCATCTTGGCACATCCCTATCAATTGGTCTGTTACTCCTCCAAAGGCAGAAAAGACCACTGTGAATTTTTCTCCTTTTGCATAGTATTGTTTTAAAATTTCTACAATCTGCATGATGCGTTCTGGCTTTGCCACTGATGAACCTCCAAATTTGAGTACTTTCATGTTTTTTAGTATTGAGTACTGAGTACTTGGTACTGAGTATTTTTTGATGATATAAATTTGTTAGATGATAGATTTTTAGATATTAGACAATAGACTTTATTTTATCGTTTATGTCATTATGTTTTCTTTGTCTAATATTTAAAATCACAAATATTAAAATAATTTTATATATCAGCAAAAATTGTGACAATTTTGAAAAAATGTAGGAAGGAAAGTTTTTTGGCTAGTAATTTAAAGTTTTATTTTTACATGAGCGTATGTTTAGAAGGAGTTTTAAACTCCTTGTATCTTAGGATATTATAAAAATCACTATACTATTCAAAATTAAAGCTCCGATTCATAATTGAATGTACCAACATTAATATAGTAAAGGGTTTGTATTTTTTATTGAATTTTTCATTTTTAAATAGAAAAAAAGTATAACGAATTAAAACATCTCCTTCACTTGGGAAATACATACCTAAGTCAAAATTTATATCTAAATTAAATTTTTCTGAAAATAAATCAAAAAAATCATCTGCATCATCGCCTGTTATTCCTAAATCATGTAAAAGGGTAGATTCATCCTTAATCTTTTCAATTGGAATAGATGTAAAATCAGATACAAAAGACTTTACTAAAGATAATTTTTCATTAAATAAAAGACTTCTAATTCTTTCCATTTATTATATTTTATAAAAACTTATACCACACTTACAAAAATAAAGAAATTTTGTTATTTTTCATGTGTTTTAATTTTATGAGCGTATGTTTAGAAGG
>JAHDBK010000569.1 GCA_020630455.1 Saprospiraceae bacterium | reverse complement strand
TTTATCGGGATAAACGATAAAATATTTATAAAGACAAGTTCTTAATATATTGATTTTCATAAAGATTAAAATTTAAACATGCTCTTATATTAATTTATGAATGGCATTTTTTTATTGGATAATAACATCTAAGATGCTTAAAAAACGTCACTATTTTTAACTCGTTCTTCATCGTAGTATGAAATGAAAGTTAATCCTACAAAAGTTAATAACCCATTCAGTAATAATAACTCAAAGCTGAATTCATATCCAAGATATCTTTCAAAAAGAACTTTTAAGACATAACTCAAAATTGGAGCAAGAATACATATTATAGGAACAATATTGTCTTGAACATGTAATTTTGTGAAAAATCCAAAAGCATACAAACCCAATAATGGACCATAGGTATAACCTGCTACCGTAAATATTTGAGAAATAACAGCATCATTATTTATAAAACTAAATACCATAATTACCAAAAATAATAATACAGAGAATCCAATGTGAACTATAGTTCTAACCTGCTTTAAAGATTGATCTGAACCTTTGTCAGATTGTGCTTCCTTCTCAAAATTAAGGATGTCTACACAAAACGAAGTGGTTAAGGATGTCAATGCAGAATCTGCACTAGAATATGCAGCAGCAATCAAACCAATAATAAATGTAATCCCTACAATTGGAGATAAATGTTGTAAAGCAATTGTGGGATAAAGTAAATCAGTTGCTGGTTTGATTTCATTGTTAACTAATCTAGTAGGAATTTCAATTCCAACTTCTCCTGCATATATATATAATAATGCTCCCATTCCCAAAAATAAAAGATTGACAAATACAAGTACAATACTAAATGAAATCATATTCTTTTGAGCATCACCTATATTCTTACAACTTAAGTTTTTTTGCATCATGTCTTGGTCAAGTCCTGTCATTACAATTGCAATGAATATCCCTGCAATGAACTGCTTGATAAAATGCCTTTTATCGCTTAAAAAATCTTCAAAAAAGAAAATTTGACTATAATCCGACTCTGAAATTTTTTGAACAATACTGATGTCTCCTAATTTTTGACTGATAAAAATAATAGTCATTATTACAGCAACTAACATACTTAAGGTCTGTAAGGTATCTGTCCAAATTATCGTTTTAATACCTCCTCTAAAAGTATAAACCCAAATGAGTACAATTGTTCCTAATACGGTCAAAGAAAAAGGAACGCCAAAGTGTTGCATCACAAATTGGTCAAGTACAAGAGCTACTAAGTACAATCTAAATGAAGCCCCAATTACTCTTGATATTAAAAAGAAAATAGCACCTGTTTTATAGGAAGTTACACCAAACCTTTTTTCTAAATAAGTATAAATAGAAGTCAATTGCAACCTATAATACATAGGCATGAGTACAAAAGCAATAAAAGAATAACCAAACAAATAACCAAAGACCATTTGCATATAAGAAAATTCTTTAGCTCCAACCCATCCAGGGACTGAAATAAATGTAACACCCGATAAGGATGCTCCAATCATTCCAAATGCTACAATATACCAAGGAGATTTTCTTCCAGCTAAGAAAAAATCTTCATTTTCGTTTCCTTTTATACTGGTAATAATAGAGATGCCTATTAATACTAAAAAGTATGCAATTATTATTATTAATATATGAGTAGGATTGAGTTGCTCCAACATAATGCGGTTTTCCTTCGTTCTTTAAGTAGATTAACAATGTATGTTTAATTAAAATAATAATTTTTATATTATTATTTCGCAAAAATAGTATAATTTTGAACTCAAATATAAATTAATATAATGAAAACGCCATTAATTTTAAAAACACTTGTTTTCTTTTTAATTATTTCAGTACAATTAAATGGTCAAAAAAACAAAAAAGACCATATTTATAGTGTAGTAGAATACATGCCTCATTTTGAAGGATGTGAAGATATAGAGGACAAAACAGAAAGAAAAAAATGTTCAGACGAAGCAATAATTACATTCTTACAAGAAAATGTAGTTTATCCAGTTGAAGCAAGAGAACAAGGAATAGAAGGTAGGGTAGTGGTTCGTTTTATCGTTGAAAAAGATGGAACAATCAATGGTTTGGAAATATTAAAAGACCCAGGAGCGGGATGTGGCGAAGAATCTTTAAGAGTAATCAATCTAATGCCTAATTGGATACCAGGGAAACAAAAAGGTAAAAAAGTAAGAGTGTATTTTACATTACCAATCATGTTTAAACTGAGTGTCGAAGAATTGCCTCAAGAATACTTTGAGCCCCAAGAGAAATTCTCTAATATTAATGATATATTTTGTGAGCGATATTTGGCAGAATTCATGTCAAAAGAAAAACTAAATAATTTACTCGAAACAGAAATGGATACTTCTAATGTTTGTTCTGTTCAAGGTACTATTAGTAAAATTTCAAATATAAAATTGACCTATACCAAAAGTGGTGAAGACAAAGAATACTATAGTAATAATGGCGTTTTAAATGAAGAAATGCTTAAAGTACTAAAGAATGTAGAAATTGGAGATGTAATAGCTTTTGAGTTTATTATGATAGTGAGTTTGGAAGGCTCAGACCAAGTGTTTGAACAAGAAGTATATAGGAGTTTAATTATAGAATAAAAATTTAAACATGCTCTAATA
>JAHDBK010000022.1 GCA_020630455.1 Saprospiraceae bacterium | reverse complement strand
AAGAGTTCAATGGATTTAATTTTTGTAAATAAATTCTAAAACGAGAATAGCTGTGAAAAATATTAGAACCTCCATTTTTCAGATTTTCCAATTTCATAATATTTTCCTTTATTTGAAATAATTAATAATGGAACAGATACCGTTAAAGTAGCAAAGCTGTATCCAGTAATTTTAAAAAATCTTTTTCGATTAAATCCCCCTTTTTTATAATTGATACTTGCCAAAGGAGATATGATTAATCCTGTAACAACAGCTCCTGTTATACTAAAACCACTTAAAATAGAAAGAATATCTTTGTCACTTGATTTATATATAGAATTTATCTCCATTTTAGAAATATTCATATGTTTGCCATTGTCTTTGTAAATGATTTCGGAACATTCTTCTTCAAAGTCATCATAGCTTACTGATATACATTTATGACCAGCATATATTGTTTCTTCCCCTCTAATAATTCCATTATCACAATAATAACTTTCTTTTGAATATACTTCTAGGGAAATACTGTCTGTTCCTGTATTGATTAGGAATCCATCATAAACTTCATAACGCTTAATCTGATTACTATCTAAAAAACTTGATTCAATTATAAGATAAGAACCGTTTTCAAGGAAATTAATTTTTCCATTTGAATTTTTAGTGAGTTGTATCCCCACATTTGTTTTATTTTCATTTAAAGTATTAGCGTCATTTTGAGCTTTGATTGAACAAATCAAAAAAAATGTAATTACAAATAATAAGTTGAATTTTTTCATTGTTATAAAATTTAGGTTTATATCTAAAAATAAAGAATTTTTTTTATTTTTTTATTTTTTAAGACTGCGATCAATTTTATTTGCTTACTTAAATTTAAAGAAATTTTTCATGATTACTCTTAAGCTAGTAGTATATTATTTAATGTATGCTAAGCATGGTATTGGGTAATTTTTTATAAAAATATATTTTTTCAGAGATGGAAATTTCTTTTCCATTATTCGCATCTCCAACCGCTAATATTTCTAAATTAGGTAAATCTGTGATACATTTTGGTATGGTATTGATATTATTAGTAAGAAGATTAATTTCTTTTAATTTTTTTAAATTACAAATTTCCTCTGGTATATAATTAATATTACATCCTAACATATTAATTCGTTCAAGATTTTGAAGTTCTTGGATAAAAGGAGGAATTTCTTGTAAGTGAGAATAATGAAATCTTAATTCTTTTAGTTTGTCTAATTTTGAAATGAATTTTGGAATTTTTAAAATGGAATCACCGTCAAAAATTAAAACTTCTAAATTCGGAAATTCTAATAATTCTATTGGAAATGAATTAAATTTTATAGAATCTCCTAAATAAAGTTTTTTAACATTATTTTTATCTAATAATGCTTCTTGTAAACTATTGAATTGTTCATATTCAGAATATTTATGTCTTTTAGTTCTTCTTTTCTCATTCTGTAAATGAGTTTCTTTTAATTGAATGAGTTCTAAGCTATCAGTATAGTGGTTTTTTGTCAAATTGTCATTAATACTATTATTCTTTTTGCATGAGCAAAAAGAAAGTGAAATAATGATATATATTAAAATGAATCTCATGGTATAATTTAATTACTAAAGCTATATGTAAAACGAATTAAACCTATTGTTTATTGTTTTATGATATCATGCCAAAAACTCCTGAATCAACAAATGAAAATGGTGGACTCCTTGCTCCATACTTGGTGAAAACCGTCCTCTTTTATACATTTTGGATTGAATTCCTTTTTGAACCCTTTCTACTACCCATTCATCTTCCATTTCAGTTTGGTCAATGGGAGCATCTTCAAAATTAGCATTCTGCTCAGGATATAAATAAGTGCGAAAACGAATTTTTGTAGTATTATGACTAGTTGGCTCAACTACATTAAGTGATAATCCCCATGGATAAAAATTAAGCATGATATTCGGAAATAACCAGTAATAATAGGCATATATATCCTTGCCAAAATCTTGATGTCCTTTGGGAATATCAAAAGAATCTGCTCCTCCATTTCCAATACCTAATTGTAAATTACAATAAGGATATATCTCATAAGCATAATTTTCAAAGTCTAAATTCGCATTTAAGGCTGGGTGTACAAATGGTATATGTAAACCCTCTAAATAATTATCACAATACAAAGCCCAATTGGCATTGACATGGTAATCTTTAGATTTGGAAGCATCAAAAATCATAGTATCCAAAGGAAGAAAAGACAATCGTTCTTGAATCGGTCGAATCATTTCTTTAAATGAAACCGCAGGGTTTAGAGAAGTAAATAACATTCCCGCCCATTCTTCAAATGGAACATGAGGCAAATTATCATCATCACAGGGAAATCCCTCTGCTTGTTCAAATGCAGGCATTGATTTAAAACTCCCATCTAATCGAAAACACCTCCCATGATATTTACAACTAATAATGCGACTTTTACTGCCTTCTTCTACCAGTATCATGCCTCTGTGCGTACAAACATTTGATAAACAGTGAGCTTCACCATGCTTATCCCTTGTAAATAATATCGGTTCATCAAGTACTTCTGGCAAAAGATTCAAAGGAGCAATTGAAATATTAGACTTTATTTTTTCTGAATCTATAGCATAATGCCAAGAACGACTAAATATCTTTTCTACTACCTCATTAAATATTTCCTTATCTTTATAAAATAATGCAGGTAATGTATGAGCTTGTTTAATATTTTTATTGATTGAGAACATGATGGTTTATTTTTGAGTAAAAATATTGAAAATGATTAATTTTACATACAGTTTTACCTATAAAATTCTACTGATTATTAAGTTTTAAAAGTTCAATGAAAGAATCAAAGAGAAATGTACAAGAATACCTAATTGAAGAAGAACAGATTTTGATGGAGTATTCATATAAAGGTTATAAAAGGATAAAGGTTTTATTAGATAAGATATTTGCATTTATTATTATAATATTATTTATAATTCTCATTGTTTATTTAGAGTTACCTTCTTTTATTACCCTTTTTTTAATATTTACTTCTTTAATTATTGGTTTGAGTATTAGATTGTTTGATAATGTAAAACCTTGGATTATAATTACTGATTATATTTTAACAGATAAGAAACTAATAGTACTAAATAGGAAAAATGAATTAGATTTTTATGAATTTTATAGAATAAATTCAATAAAAAAAGACAGTGATAAAATTGTACTTTATTATCCTTCTTATGAAGTCTATAAGGATGTTTTTTTGTATCCCAATTTTAACAAAAAGGAGAAAGATGATTTTTATAACTTTTTTTTTCATAAATGGTATCATAATTCAAATAAATATATAGATTGTTTAAAAGAATATTTAGAAGATTTTTGTACCAAAATTAAGAACCTAAAAATTGAAGAATTTAATAGTGACTTTACATTGATTAAAGGAAATTTAGCTAGGCAATCAAAAGTGAATCTGATTTTACATTTTTCAATAAAAAACGAAGAAGTCACCTCCTTCAAATTTCAAGTAACTTGCCCTAATCCGAGTGGATTGTATTTTAATATTTATAATGAAAATATAAAAGAAAAAATAACGAAGCATTTTAATCAAAAAGATATACAATTGGGAGATTCTAATTTGGATAAACAATTTTTATTCGAATCAAATCAAGATGAGTTTTTTAAGAAAATTAATGATTCTTTTAAAATAAATTTACTAGAAACATTTAAAGATTTTGAATGCCATATTCAATTTGGAGAAAAAATAGAAGAAAATCAAATCAATATATCCAATGAATTACTAGATGATGAATTGATAAAAGAATTACCCCATTTCAAACAAAATATGTATTCACAATTAACGTATTCAAAAGATAATTTAAAAGATGTCAATTTAACTATATTGATACATCATCTAAAAAACACACTTAAATTATTCAATTTATTAGCATCTGAGATTGAACAATTTAATCAAAATAATAACTAAATTTTGTTATTAATTCTATCTTTTACTCTATACTCAGTACTCAATACTATAAAACATGAAAATATCAGAAAAGTTAGACCAATTGCATTTCAAAGTAAGGCAAAATAAATGGCTGTATTATTTCGCTATTTTTAATAGAGTAGTATTAGCAGCAGGATTTATTCCCTCAGGGATGCAGAAGGTATTGGGAGAACGATTTACAGTTTTGTCTGTCAATCATCCAATGGGCAATTATTTAGAAGCATTCTATCATACGGGGTATTATTATACATTTGTTGGAGTATTACAAGTATTGGCTGCTATTTTATTATTAATACCTCCCACAGCGACAATTGGAGCTTTAATTTATTTTCCAATAATATTGAACATTTGTATTTTATCCTTGGCTGTCTGTTTTGATGGTTCTATGGTTTCATCGCCCTTGATGTTATTGGCTTGTTTATATTTATTGTGTTGGGATTATCACAAATTAAAACTTATATTGCCTTTTTATTCTTCCGAAAATCAATTAAAACTACCTAGTCCAGAAATGATGACATTTAAGTTTCCCTTTAAGTTTATGGTTATAGTAGTGACATTGGTTGGAATTGTTTTATTGAATGCACTATATGGCTACACCATTAAACCATATAATAGCTATAAAGAATGTCAAAATAATTGTATTAATCATCAATATTCCAAAGAATGTAATACTTTTTGTGATTGTATTCATCTAGATGGAAAATCATATCAAAATTGTTTAAAGGAATATAAGGAAAGTATTGAATGAAATTATTAATATTAATACAACTATTTAAAAAACACCTTACCTTTGAGTCATATTTGATAATGGAATGGTAAATGATAAAGAATTTTCTTTATTAATCATCTAATATCTAAAGTCTAATTTCTAAAATCTAATTTCTAAAAAATGAAAAGACCAAATTTTAAAAATTGGAAATCAAAAGAAAAATCTTCTAATTCTTCTATAAACAAATGGAAGAATGCAGAGGGTATTCTTTTAAAAAATAAATATACAAAAGAAGATATTCAAGATTTACACCATTTGGACTATGCCGCTGGGAAACCGCCATTTTTAAGAGGACCATACAGTAGTATGTACACTAGTCGTCCTTGGACGATTAGACAATATGCAGGCTTCTCCACAGCGGAAGAAAGCAATGCTTTTTATAGAAGAAATTTAGCCGCAGGGCAAAAAGGATTATCTGTTGCCTTTGATTTAGCAACACATAGGGGATATGATTCAGACCACCCTAGAGTTCAAGGAGATGTTGGAAAAGCAGGAGTAGCTATTGATTCGGTTGAAGACATGAAAATATTATTTGACCAAATCCCCTTAGATAAGATGTCTGTATCTATGACCATGAATGGAGCAGTGATTCCTATTATGGCATTTTATATAGTAGCAGCAGAAGAACAAGGTGTAAGTCAAGAAAAATTGAGTGGAACGATTCAAAATGATATATTGAAGGAGTTTATGGTAAGGAATACTTATATCTATCCGCCAGCAGCTTCAATGCGTATCATTTCGGATATATTCGAATATACATCTCAAAATATGCCCAAATTCAATTCAATTTCAATTAGTGGTTATCACATACAAGAAGCAGGGGGGACAGCTGATATAGAATTGGCATATACCTTAGCAGATGGTTTAGAATATATAAGAGCAGGTATAGGAGCGGGATTAGAAATTGATGCTTTTGCTCCTCGTTTGTCTTTTTTCTGGGGAATTGGTATGAATCATTTTACAGAAATAGCAAAAATGAGAGCCGCTAGAATCCTTTGGGCAAAAATAGTATCCCAATTCAAGCCTCAAAACCCCAAATCCATGTGTTTAAGAACCCATTGTCAAACATCTGGTTGGAGTTTGACAGAGCAAGACCCTTTTAATAATGTGGCTCGAACTTGTATTGAAGCAATGGCGGCAGCTCTTGGAGGAACTCAATCTTTGCATACTAATGCTTTAGATGAAGCGATTGCCTTACCAACAGATTTCTCTGCTAAAATTGCTAGAGATACTCAAATTTATATCCAAAAAGAAACAGATGTTATAAAATCTGTTGACCCTTGGGCTGGCTCGTATTATGTAGAAAAATTAACCGAAGAAATTGCTCAATCTGCTTGGAAACTGATAGAAGAGGTAGAAGCTCTTGGAGGTATGACCAAGGCTATAGAACAAGGAGTTCCTAAAATGAGAATTGAAGAAGCTGCCGCTAAAAAACAAGCAAGGATAGATAGTGGTGTTGATTTTATTGTTGGGGTTAATGTGTTTCAAGTTGATGAAGATAGAGAGATTGAAATATTAGAAGTGGATAATACGGCAGTAAGAAATGCTCAAATAGTAAGTATAAACCGCATTAAAAAAGAAAGAGATGAAGAAGCTGTGCAGATAGCTTTAGATAAAATATACAATGCAAGTAAAAATAAAGAGAACTTGTTATCTTTGGCAGTAGATGCAGCAAGGCTAAGAGCTACTTTAGGTGAAATATCTGATGCAATGGAAAAGCATTTTGGTCGTTTTAAAGCCAATAATGTTACTATTTCAGGCGTTTATTCTTCAGAAATTAAAATGGATAATACATTTAAAAATACGCAAAAATTAGCGAATCAGTTTGCTGAAAAAGAGGGAAGGAGACCTCGTATTATGGTCGCTAAACTAGGTCAGGATGGACATGATAGAGGAGCTAAAGTCATTGCTACAGGTTTTGCTGATTTAGGATTCGATGTCGATGTCGGACCTTTATTCCAAACTCCTGAAGAAGCCGCTCGACAAGCCATTGAAAATGATGTGCATATCTTAGGGATTTCTTCATTAGCTGCTGGTCATAAAACTTTAGTGCCACAAACTATTGATGCACTTAAAAATTATGGTAGAGAGGATATAATGGTGGTCGTAGGAGGTGTTATTCCTAAACAAGATTATGATTATCTTTATAATAATGGAGTCGTTGCTGTGTTTGGTCCAGGTACAATTATATCAAATGCAGCTCAACAACTGTTAGAAATATTGTTAGAATTGTAAAATATTGCATATAACTTTGTTAATACGAGTTTTATTATTATTGTTATAATGCTTTTTATTAAAAAAAATAAAAAAAAATTTGAATTATTACTGAACCATCTATATATTTGTATTGTATTTAATAATACACATAACTGATGTTAAATTTATTTAAAATTAATATTTCATTAACATTAGTTCATAGGTTGCATAGTTGTTTTTTGGGGTTATATTTTGCATGCGTCGCGCTCTCTGCGACGTATGCTTTTTTTTTATAAGCAATTTTATAATGAAAAAAACAAAATTTATTACACTACTTTTAATTTTCTCATCTTTTTATCTTTTTTCACAAGACGATTATAAACCAATACAAACAGGCCCGAGAATTACTTTTAGCGGAGTAAACTATGGAAAAGATACCATGTTATTACAAGGAATTAACCCACTTCAAACCTATGTTGATTCACTAATCATTCAACCACAAAAAAGTGATTTTACTTATGGTCTTGGTATGTTTATGCAACTAAATATTAAAGAATATTTATATATAAGACCAGAGTTTTTAGTCAATATTTCTAATCGGCATTTTACCACTTCAGATATTATTAATAATAATGAAACTAAATTAAAGACTAGGCTCTTTATGATGGAAATTCCTTTGAATATAGGTTATAGGGTAGAAGGAGTAAGTATTCAAGCAGGTCTAACATGGTTTAGGAATCTGAGAGCTAACAATCCAGAGGGATTCAATTATGAATACCATAGAGGTCATACTGCCTATTCATTTGGTTTAGGTTATCAAAAAGAATTTTTCTTAATTGATTTTTATTATCAAAAAAGCTTTTCTAATCAAACTGATTTTTATAATAATGATGATAATTTAGAATATAATTTGAGTACTCAACCAAGTTATATAGGATTAAAAATTGGATTTGTAATATCTGGAAACTAAAAACGAAGAACAAGTTTCTACTCATTCTTCGTTAGTCTCATTTGGTCATAGAGATAGGGATTATTTTAAGTTGTCATAAGGATTATATTTTGCATACCTCAAATTCTCACATTTTACTAGGTATTTGCATTAAATACACTCAAATATACGGATTTTATGTAACAGAAGTTACATTTAGGAATTATTAATATTTGCAATAACAAATATTAAAAATGGTTATATGAATTAATTTTTGCATTTTTTGCAATAAAATAACGGTTAATGTAACTTAATTGTAAACATTGCAAATAAAACTATATTTCTATTTGAAATTTTAAAAATAAAAATGATAAAAAATCCTATAAATTATAAATCATTTCTATTTTTGAATTTTAAAATAAATTAAGATAAAAATGTCATATATTCTATCCTTAGACCAAGGAACAACCTCAAGTAGAGCTATTTTATTTGATAAAAAAGGAAACATTGTAGATCTAGTTCAACAAGAATTTACTCAAATTTATCCACAATCTGCTTGGGTAGAACACAATGCCTTAGAAATCTGGAATACCCAGCTAAAAGTTACTCAAGAAGTTCTTAAAAATAATAACTTATCTGCTAAAGATATAGCAGCCATTGGCATTACTAATCAAAGAGAAACTACCGTAGTGTGGGATAAAAACACAGGAGAACCCATCTATAATGCAATCGTTTGGCAAGATAGACGAACAGCTTCATTTTGTGATGAACTTAAAAATAGAGGTTTAGAAAATTATGTAAAAGAAAATACAGGATTAGTCATTGATGCTTATTTTTCTGGTACAAAAATCAATTGGATTCTTAATCATGTTCAAGGAGCAAGGAAAAAAGCTGAAAAGGGAGAATTACTCTTTGGTACAATAGATACATGGTTGGTTTGGAAATTGACTGGTGGTAAAGTTCATGTAACAGATTATTCTAATGCTTCTCGGACTTTAGTTTATAATATTAAAAAATTAGATTGGGATGCTAAATTGTTGAAAGAATTAGACATTCCTAAAAATATGTTGCCTCAAGTGAGGCCTTCAAGCGAAGTCTATGGAGAAACTACTGTTTTTGATGCTCCTATTAAAATAGGAGGAATGGCAGGTGACCAACAAGCCGCATTGTTCGGACAAGCATGTCATCAATCAGGAATGGCAAAAAATACCTATGGTACAGGCTGTTTTATGTTGATGAATACAGGAACAGAACCTATAAAATCGAAGAGTGGATTATTAACAACGATTGCTTGGGGTTTGAATGGCGAAGTACATTATGCTTTGGAGGGCTCTGTATTTATAGCAGGTGCCGCTATCCAATGGTTGAGAGATGGACTCAAAATCATAGACGAATCGCCTGATTCCGAATTTTTTGCCATGAAAGTTGATGATGCCGATGGGGTAGTGGTCGTGCCTGCATTTGCAGGGCTAGGGGCTCCTTATTGGGATATGTATGCTAGGGGAGCTATTTTTGGATTGACAAGAGGTACGAATAAATCTCATCTTATAAGAGCCACTTTAGAATCATTGGCTTATCAAACTAAAGATGTACTCGATGCTATGGCAAAGGATTCTGGAGTAGATTTATCTGTCTTGAGAGTAGATGGAGGGGCATCTGCCAATAATTTGCTCATGCAATTCCAAGCAGATATTTTGAATACCAATGTAGAACGTCCAAAAGTTATTGAAACGACCGCCTTAGGTGCGGCATACTTAGCAGGTTTAGCAGTTGGATATTGGACTTTGGAAGGCATTCAAAACAATAGGCAAGTAGACAAGACTTTCAATCCTCAAATGGAATCCTCAAAACAATCTCAACTCTATAAAAAATGGCAAAAAGCCGTTAAAAGAACGATGGAATGGGAGAAGGAGTGATGGTGATTTATTTGTATTTGTAATAACTTACTCGATAAGGGATTTCGGCATTTTTAAAACCATCATAACTTTCAGTTTTTTGGCAAAGAAAGTAGGATTTATTAATATTATATTCATAATAAGAAATAAGATATTTTCCTCCACCAAGTTTCATTGTTACATTGATAATTGGATTTTCTTTTTGATTATTAATAATTTCAAAATCTATTCCTTCTAATTTAGCTATTTTAATAAATGTATTATTGTTAATTTTTTCATAAAGATGATAATTACAATTTCCAAAACATTCTAAGCTATCGAAAATAGCACAAAATTCTTTCTTTTTATAAATAAAATTCTTTATCTTTTTGTTGTCAATGATAAATTCTTCAATCTTGTTTAATGTGTCATAATGAATTTTTTCTGTATAATTATATTCAATTGTATCATAATATGTAAGTTGATTATTGACCAATGAATCTACAAAATTCATGTAATTATTAATACTAGAATCTTGTTTTTCAGTATTATCAATCTTATTATCAATATCAAATGAATATGTTTCTAATACAGGAAAAATTTCCTGTATAGAAAGATTCATTTTATAGGTCTTTCTTTCAAATTTGAAGTATTGATTATTGATGAGTAGTTTGTGTTCAATTTTTTTATCATCTTTGAACATAATTATATAGTTAGACCTATATTTTATGGGTTCTTTTTTAGAATGAATAATGTTATCTTTAAATAAATCCAATTGATTTTTATCAGTAATTTCAATAGCTCGACTATCTGAAAAATTATGGGTAATAATTACTTTATCAAGTTCATTAAGTAAGTCTTTGAAAAGTTTGTTTTCATTATTACAAGAGATTATGATTAGTATTAATATTAAAATTGGAATTAAATTTAAAATTTGTGTTTTCATAAAAAAAAGAAATCATATAATTTGAATGAAATTATTAATAAAATAATTGGAATAATAATGCTCTTTTTTCGCAAATAAAAAATTCTCATCATACTTATATGAAAAGATAGTATAAATTGAGTTATTAATCCTTGAAAATTTACAGTAAAACTTTTTTCAGAAAATAAATAAGTAGAAGTGAAAAAAATAATCATTATCAAGGCAATAATACTTGATAATAGAATAGCAGTTGTAAAACAAATCCTAATGATTGAATAAGGAGGATTAAATTTATTCAAGATACTAGTTATCATAATACTTAATCCAATTATCTGAAAAATAATCCAAGCAGATAAGATGTAAAAATTAACATAATTTTGAAACCAACTATTTGGTATTATCGAAAGACTAATTAGAAAGGATACTCCTAAAAAAATAAGATAGTATTTCATTATTTTTTTTCTAAGCTCTTCATTACTATTAGACTCCCTAAAATCATCTAAAATTTGATTATCCATATTTTTTCAATAAAAATAAAGAAAACTCTTTATTAAAACCATAAATTAACTGATAACTGATAACTGATAACTGATAACTGCCTAAACCTCTTCCCAGACCGACTCTCCATCCGTATTGATATAGAGCCATTTGCCATTAAGAGAAGCCCAAGCGAGACCATCTTTAAAAGGCATTACTTCATCGAATTCAGGAGGTATGACCATTTCATTATATTCATTAATGAAACCCCATTTACCGTCTTCTAGTACTTGTGCCAATCCATTAGAAAAAGTTCCTGCATCTTCGAACACAGGGGGTATCATCACTTCTACATTATTATTGATATATCCGAATTTTCCTTGGTATTCAACCAGTGCTTTTCCTTCATTAAAATCGCCGATGAAGTCGAGTTTGGCTTTTAAGAGAATATCTCCATAAGCATCAATTACACCATATTTTTCATCAGTTGTGAATACCGCAAAACCTTCATAAAAACGACCTTCAGAGTGTCCTTCTATAAAATCGAATTGAGGTTTTAAAATGACTTCTCCATTAGAATCGAGTAAACCCCATTTTTCATTTTCAAGGATGACAGCGACATCTTTTTGAAAAGGAAATGCTTGTTCAAATTGAGCGGGAATAACGGTATCTCCTTCTAGGTCGATATAACCCCATTTTTCATTGCCATTTGTAACAGGGGCTAGACCTTCCTTAAACAAGAGGGCATCGGAGTAATTGGGAGCGATGATGAATTCTGCTTTTTCGTTGATATATCCATACTTTCCTTGATACAAAACAGGTGCAATTCCTTCGCTAAAATCATCAACTAAATCATAAATTGCATCTATTTGCATATTGCCTCTTTCATTGATGAAACCCCATTTTTTGACTTTTTGAACTTTACACAAACCTTCTTCAAAATAACCTACATAATTGCATACTTCTTTGAGAAGAGGACGACCTAAAAAATCTAAATGAGTAGGTTTATTATTGATTATAATTCTAGAAAATCCATTATAAAAATCTTCAGCTTCATAGTATTGAGGTTCAATGACAATATCTCCGTATTGACTGATAAAGCCAAATCTTCCGTTTTCTCTTATTTTAAATAGAGGGTGTTGCATGTTTTACTTTATATACTCTAAAATCCAAACAAATATAATAAGTATTTAGTACGGAGTATAGAGTATAGAGTAAAAAAATTATAAAAATGCTCAGTATTATCAGATTAATAGTCAAAATTTTATAAATTCCTAAAATTCTTATTACTCACTACTCAACTATTCATTTATTAAATCTTGAAATTCAGCTTTGACATCTCTATTGGCTTCATCAGATAAATAAGCAAATTTTCCATTTTTATTAATAATAAAATAGGCAGGAATGGTATTCAATTGGTACAATTGTTTGAGTTCAGGAATGTCATTTCCTCTTACATTTATTCCTTTGATATCGTGTTGTTCCATTGCATTTTTCCATAAATAATCGTCTTCATCTATTGAGACATTCAATAAAACTACACCCATTTTTTTGAGTTCAGCACGAAGTGGTCCTGATTTTTTAAAGCCATTAATACAAGGTTTACACCAATGTGCCCAAAAGCTAATATAAACCACTTGACCTTTATAAGAATCTAGGCTTTTGATATTTCCAGATTCATCATAAAAAGTAAAATTAGGAGCATCTACTTCAGGAATATCTAATAATATATGTTTGTAGATATTATCCAATTCTTCTATATATTGAGGATAAGGACAATCTTTTTTGTATTTGGCATATTTTTTCATGGCAAGGTCAGCTGTTCCTTCTTCAAAATAGACTTGTTTTAATAATTGATATAATAAAAAATAGCGAGTTTGTCCCCCCATATTTTTATCAATATTATTATAATACATTAATTCATCAGCTTTACTTTCATCAAAATTAGGCAAGAACAAATAATGGGCATAAGCAATGGCATAATTCAAATAAGCAGGATGGTGCATGATTTCATCAGATAAAAAATTGACTGATTTTTGCACCTTATAATGTTCTGCTAGGCGGGTATAATCACCTGGACCCATTTTGTCCTTATTGATGATTAAATAGGCAATTTTATGGGTTTCATTATTGTATTCTAAATCTTTATTGATGTAGGAAATAATAGATTGATGAGCATTATTATTATCTTTTAATACTTGTACTTTTTCTAATAATGATAAATGATTTTTTTCTAATTCTTTATAATAAGTAGAAGGAGAATCAAATCCAGCTTTTTTGTATAAAGAGAGTGGAATTTGAGTGCTTAAATGGGCATTTGTATATTCCCATGTTTTTTCTTGAGGTAATAATTTTTTATATTCATATAATAATATATTATTTTCTGCCCCTTTGCCTTTAAAGGCAATAGAATTGATAAAATTATTAGCATTAAAGCTTACTGTAAAATCATCTGATGGTTCGATAAATAAAATAAACTCTTTATTATTATATGTAATATTCACAAATTGGCTGCTTTTTAAATCAAAGGCAGAAGTGACTTGATTTTCTTCATTGAGTTGTATGTTGTACATCAAAAAGGCTTCGCTATTCTCTTTGCGAACTTGAATTTTAATGTCTTTTTTAATGGCTTCCTCAATATTGAAACTTAGATAAGTTGTAGAAGCACTAGATATTTCTAAAAAGAAAAAGAAAATGATAAAACTTAATGTATATCTCATAGTGTAACAGTTATCAGTTATCAGTTATCAGTTATCAATTGGTTTATAATTTAAAATTTAATAACTTTTCACTTTAAATATGTTTCACATTTTTCTTTGATGATTTGAGGGATTGGAGCTTTTTTTTGAGCATGATAATCGAAGAAAACGACTACACTTTCACCTTTGGCAACAATACCTTTTTTTTCTGAAAAAACACGATAAGAATTAATCAAACTACTTTCTCCTAATTTTTTTAAATAGGTATGAATTGTCAAAGTATCGGGATAATTAACAGGTTGAACAAATTGGCAAGAAGTATGGGCTAATATTGGACCTATTTTTTCATCATAAATCAAATTTTTAAGACCAATTTCTTCAAAAAAATGAACCCTTGCTTCTTCAAAATACCTAAAATAAACCGTATTGTTTACATGATTAAAGGCATCCATATCTCCCCAACGAACTTTTATCTTTGAAAGAGAAGCTTTCTTATTCAACTGTTGCTCCATATATATTATTGATTTATCAAATATTACACCAAAATTACATAAAATAAGTAATTCCCTTTATTTTATAGTATTATAATTTTATTTATGGTTAAAAAATCGTATTTTTGATACTCGTAAAACATAACAATAATGTCTGATCAAGGAAATCATACTGTCATAGAACGATTAATCTCAAATCTTTTGTATACAAATGATTGTGTGATTATTCCTGACTTTGGTGCATTTGTAAAAGAACATTCACAAGCTACTTTTGACTATGTTCAAGGAGTAATCGCTCCACCTTCTTCAAAAATTGAATTCAAAGAACACATTATAACGGATGATGGGGTTTTATTGGATGTGCTTCAATCAAAAGAAGGAATGTCTTTAACTTTGGCTAAATTAGCGATTCAAGAATATGTAAATTCTTGTAAAAAAGCCTTGGAATCCAAGGAGGTAATTAATATTACTAATGTTGGTAGAATTTTTAAAGATTATGAAAATCAAATTAAATTCATTCCTGAAAATTATAATTATAATCTAGATTCTTTTGGACTTCAAGAAGTTAAATACTATCCAGTTCTGAGACAAATGCCTCGTTCTGAAGCCATTTCCGATAAGGAAACGATTAAAGAGGAAATAGTAAAAGCAAGTTCTTCGGTTAAGACAATTCCTCAATGGGCAAAAATTGCGGCACCTCTTGTTCTAATCTTGTTCGTTGTTTCCCTTTTTTATTTTTCAGATAGAAATAATGCACTAGCAGATGCAGATTCTCTAAAAATATCAGATACCGCTAAAGTGAATAAAAGTCCTGAAAACATAGAAGAAAATGAAGGAAATGCGAATATTGATCAATCTCATCATACAGATGTAATTGAGGAATTAAGTATTGACGAAGATGCTAATAACAGTCTAGAAGAAGATATAAACACTCCTGTAAATGAAGAAGATACTTCTAATAGTATAGAAGAAACATTTAATGATAAAAGTGTTGAAACTAATTCAGATGTCAATACAAATTCTTCACAAGATGAATTTGGAAAAGTAATTATAGGCAGTTTTGGTAGTCAAAAAAATGTAGATAAGTGGATTGCCCTAATTTTAGATGAAGGTTGGACGCTTTACACTAGAGAACTAAGAAATGGTGCTACCCAATTAGGCGTCAAAGTCTATTCTCAAGAAGAAGCAGATAGTATGATGACTGAAATAAAAAACAAAATACCTGTACAACCTGTATTTAAAAGGAATTAAAAATAGTGTCCCGCATTCAAGATTTTAATAAACATTCCTTAATTTATCGATTGATTTTATTGCTTGTTTTCCTTTGGACAATAACAATCCGTTTAATAGTCTATTTCCAAAATAGGTCAGTATTTATTGATGAAGCCAATGTGTTTAGAAATGTTGTAGAGCTCAATTATTCTGATTTTTTGAGTCCATTGCCTTATGCTCAATACGCACCTCCTTTATTTTTATCAATATTGAAATTTTTTCAAGAAGTTGGAGGCACTCATGAATTTTCTTTACGACTTTTTCCATTGATTTGTAGTTTTATTAGTCTTTACTTTTTGTATCAACTATATAATTTATTATTTAAAAATGAGTCTTTTTCTAAACAACATAAGCAAGTAGTTCTCATTTGGCTCTTATGGGTTTTTTCTTCTAATATATTAATGATTAGATATGCCACAGAGGGTAAGCAATATGGAATAGATGTGATGGTTACTTTAATTTTATTCTATTCTATATTTAAACTAAAAGAAATTACGCTAATCAATATTCTTAAATTACTTATAATTGGAAGCATCGCTATTTGGTTTTCTATGCCTTCTGTATTTGTGATTTTTATTTGGGGAATTTATTATTTGTTGATTTATAAAAAAAGCCTTTTTTTCAAGGAAAAGATAGGCTTGATGATTGTCCTTTTTATGCCTCTAGTCATCCAATTTGGATTTTATTATTTAAGATTATTATCTCAAGATATTGGGGATGTAAATTTGGAAAACTATCATAAATCCTATTTTATTCCCAACACATTCGATGCAGATTTTTTTAGTATTATTTATAATATATTTTACGAATTTTGGAGGAAATGTAATGGTTCTACACTACCTGCGATGACTTTGACTGTATTGTTTTTTATAATAGGCTTATATAGGACTATTAAAGCAAGAAATAAAGAAATCTCTTTATTTTTTATATTATTTTTACTATTAATAATAACATCTTTTC
>JAHDBK010000568.1 GCA_020630455.1 Saprospiraceae bacterium | reverse complement strand
TGACTGAACAAACTGGGTAGGAGTTACAAAATGTAAACTCCTATGTACAAAATAGAATACAACCGGATATTGGATGCCTCTATGGAATTGTTGAAATATGAAATGTAAGTGCAAAAGAACTTTTAGTAGATAATGAGTAAGAAATATACATTTATTGATTTATTCGCAGGTTGCGGTGGCTTTAGTGAGGGGTTTTATAGTGAAGGGTTTAAATCATTATCACATGTTGATATTAATCAACCTTGCTGTGAATAAGTATTTTCAACTTGCTGTTCATCATTAATTAAGACGGATATAACCATGAATAATAAAGAAAAATTTAAACTTTGGATTTCAAATAATCTTGCTGATAAATCTGGTACAACTTCATCATATATTGCATCATTAGATTGGTTATCAGATAAGTTTTATGAAAAAAATAAAATAACTAAAAAATCAATTTTTGAAATTGAGGATATCAGCCTAATAAGCAACCTTCATACTGAAGTTAAGAAAATACAAAGGGATAAAAATTCATTTATTTACAATAAAGAAGCACCTTCTTATGGAGAAAAATATTTCTACTCAGCAAGTTTAAATAAGTATAAAGAATTCTTAAAATCAAAATATAAAATTGATGATGTTGAAACAAAATCAAAAATGAACCTTCAACCAATAACCAATCAAAAAGATTTTAATATTTCAGACTTCCAAACCGCTTGCAAAAATGCGGGGTTAGTCTATACAGACCAACTCATCACTCGATTTGTGAGCTCCCTTTTAACCAAACCCTTTGTAATATTAACGGGTCTTTCGGGTTCAGGAAAAACAAAATTAGCTCAGTCATTCGTACAGTGGATAAGTCAAGAAAAAAGCCAATACAGAATTATACCTGTGGGAGCAGATTGGACCAATCGAGAACCGTTACTTGGCTATCCTAACGCATTGAAACCGGAAGAGTATGTAAAGCCTGACAGCGGTGTAATAGACTTGATATTACAAGCAAGCTCCAATCCTGGGCTTCCACATTTCCTGATATTAGACGAGATGAATTTGAGTCATGTAGAACGATATTTTGCAGATTTTCTGAGTGTGATGGAATCGAATGAGGGAATCCCTCTTTATGATGAGAAAAAAGAAGTAAAAAACGGAGTTCCTCCAAAACTTTCAGTTCCAGCAAATTTATTTATCATTGGAACCGTAAATATTGATGAAACCACCAATATGTTCAGTCCAAAAGTATTAGATAGAGCTAATACGATTGAATTTCGCATAAATGGCAATCAAATGAAAGGTTTCCTAAATGAATCAAAAGAATTGAATATGCATGCCCTTCTTGAAGATGATAAAAAGACCGGCAAAGGAGCAAATATGGCCCAAGGTTTCATAGACCTTTCAACTAACAAATCATTCGCTACTGAAGATAAAGATGAAATCAACGCAACACTACTTAAATTCTTTGGCGAATTACAAAAAACGGGTGCAGAGTTTGGTTATAGAAGTGCTTCTGAAATTCTAAGATTAATTAATCAATTAAATGCTTTAGACCATGAATTTACGACTTCTGAAAAATTAGACATTGCCATCATGCAGAAGTTACTACCAAAGCTTCATGGTTCGAGAAGAAAGCTATCTCCTATCCTAGAAACCTTAGGCAATTTTTGTGCAAAAGATAGCAAGGGGATTGCCGATAAATTCAGAAAAGGGGATTATAATTTTACAGAAGAAGAAATACTATATCCGCTGTCTTTAGAAAAAATATCAAGGATGTATAAAGGTGCAATAGATAATGGATTCGCAAGTTACGCCGAGGCATAATAGATGAGGAAAATATCCGAAATAGAAATAAACTTAGATTCAGTTCAGGGCGGGTTAAAATTATGGATAAGTTCCAAAAGAGACGGAACATTATTCGATGGAATTGATACAGCGATTGAAAATAATGAAGCTCGTTTCCAACTATTTGAAGGCTGTTATTATGACTATGAAATTAGTGACAACCAATACATACTAGGAGATATTGGCGAAAATATTATTCAACAGCATAAGCGTCACTCAAATATCGGAACAATCTCACCCAATATATTTGTAGGTACTTTAGAAATTCCTTTACTAAAAAAAGAAAATCTAGAAAAGTGTAAATCAATTAAATTAGAAGTCCAATCTATAAAATCTGGTTATCGAGATAATTATAGAGACATGCTTGAATTGATTACGGAGAAATGCACTGATTTATTATTACAATCTAATTCACCGGTTTCTCATTATTTTGATATTGACTATACAAAAGACAGCCAAACACTTTATCAAAAATTTGCCTTCATCAAATCCATAATTAATTCGGCAGAATTCAAGGATGCTGTTCATAGGATAGTAACGGCACCAGTTACCAAATGGGCAGATACACATGAAGAAAAAGATATCAGGAGTGTAAGAAGGTTTTCTAATGGCAATGTAAAAGAATTAATTAAAGGAGGGAAAAGAACGCATTTGTCGAGTGGTCATTATTTAGAAAACTTTGGTTTAAATACACTCCCAGAAAGAATTTCTAGTATTCATAAAACAGATTCCGTCGATACACCTGAAAATCGTTTTATTAAACATGCCTTAGAAACATTCCTCAAGTTTTGTACAGATATCAATAAGGCTGCTCCAAAAGATTCAAA
>JAHDBK010000567.1 GCA_020630455.1 Saprospiraceae bacterium | reverse complement strand
CTGCTGCAGAAAAAATTAATGAAATGAAAAAGAAAAAATCGTTTTTTGATAAGGCAAAAGATGCTGCCTTAAATTTAAGTGAAAACTTAGAAGAAAAATTAGAAGATGCAGTCGATACTGTAAAAGCTACTGCTAAAGTGGTGAAAGATGAAATTGAAGAAAGAACTGAACCTTTAGCTCAAAAAGGAAAGGATGTATTGGAAAAAGCTTCTGCTAAAATTAAAGAAGAGAAAGAAGATATGGAAAAAGAAGGTGGTTTTTTCGCTAAAGCTAAGAAAACTTTAGAAAGTGTAGGTGATAAAATTGGTGATGTTGTTGATAAAGCTGAAGATTTTGTTGAAGATAAAGTAGAAAAAGCTGGAGATAAGCTCAAAGAAGAACAAGAAAAAACTAAAGAAGAAGGTGGTATTCTAAATAGAATGAAAAATGTTGCTAAAGATTTAGGAACTAAAATTGAAGATACTGTTGATAAGGTAGAAGATTTTGTTGAAGATAAAGTAGAAAAAGCAAGCGATAAAATTAAGGAAGAAAAAGAAAAAACAGAAGAAGAAGGAGGTTTTTTAAATAGAATGAAAAATGTCGCTAAAGACATCGGAAATAAGATAGAAGATACTGTAGATAAAGTCGAAGATTACGTAGAAGATAAGATGAAAGGAGATGAAGATGACGAAGAAGTGAAAAAAGATGATGAGAATATTGCCTAAATTCTAATCTCCTATTTACCAAATACATTTAGTAAGAATAAGAAGACATTGTTTTTTGTATAAAAAACAATGTCTTTTCTATGTTTTTTTATAAAATAATTATTCAATAAATAAACAAGTAGTAGTTCAATTTTTTAAACATGTTCTTATATTAATAATAAAGAGTTTTTTTTATTTTTTATACTACTGCTTATAAAACATCAACAAAAAAATGTGTGGAATCGTTGGAATTTTTAACATCAAAAACAATTTAGAAGAACTTAGAGGACAGTCTCTAGAAATGGCTAAAAAAATTAGACACAGAGGACCAGATTGGTCAGGTATTTATTGCGAAAATAAAACCATATTAGCTCATGAAAGATTAGCTATCGTTGACCCTAAATCGGGTAGGCAGCCGCTTTATTCAACAGATAAAAAAGTGGTTTTAGCGGTAAATGGAGAAATTTATAATCATAAAGAATTAAAGAAAAATCTGAATATAGATTATCAATTTCAAACAGAATCTGATTGTGAAGTTATTCTTGCTTTATATCAAGAAAAGGGTATAGATTTTATAGAAGATTTGAATGGTATTTTTGCATTTGCATTATACGATTCAGAAAAAGATGTATTTCTAATCGCTCGTGACCATATGGGTATCATTCCTTTATATGAAGGTTGGGATGAATTTGGAAACTATTATGTGGCTTCTGAATTAAAAGCATTAGAAGGGCAATGTAATAAAATTGAAGTCTTTTTACCAGGACATTATTACTATTCTAAAAATGAAGGGCATACTAAATGGTATACTAGAGACTGGATGGATTTTGAAAATGTAAAAGACAATACTTCAAGCATTGCAGAATTGAGAAAAGCGCTAGAAGATGCTGTTCATAGACAATTAATGTCTGATGTTCCTTATGGAGTATTATTGTCAGGTGGATTAGATTCTTCTATTACTTCTGCCGTGGCTAAAAAATTTGCATCAATGAGGATTGAAAGTGGTAATGAAAAAGCAGCTTGGTATCCTCAATTACATTCATTTGCAATTGGATTAGAAGGCTCACCCGATTTGGCAGCGGCTAGAAAAGTAGCTGACTATATCGGTTCAATTCACCATGAGGTACACTTTACTATTCAAGAAGGATTAGATGCTATAAAAGATGTAATTTATCATTTAGAAACCTATGATATAACTACTATTAGAGCAAGTACTCCAATGTATTTAATGGCGAGGGTAATTAAGTCAATGGGTATCAAAATGGTATTATCAGGTGAGGGGAGTGATGAAATTTTTGGTGGTTATTTATATTTTCACAAAGCACCAAGTGCTGAAGAGTTTCACAAAGAAACAGTAAGAAAATTAGATAAATTATACCAATACGATTGCTTGAGAGCTAATAAATCTTTAGCAGCTTGGGGGATTGAAGGTCGCGTTCCATTTTTGGATAAAGAATTTATGGACGTTGCCATGCGTTTGAATCCTAAAGATAAGATGGCTTTAGATGGAAAAATGGAAAAATGGATATTGAGAAAAGCATTTGAAGATATGTTGCCAGAAGAGGTAGCTTGGAGACAAAAAGAGCAGTTTTCAGATGGAGTTGGTTATTCGTGGATTGATACTTTAAAGGAAATGGTTAATGAACAAGTGACTGATGAACAAATGGCAAATGCCCCATTCAGATTCAAAGTAAATGTTCCTACTTCAAAAGAAGAATATTATTATAGAACTATTTTTGAAGAACACTTTCCTTCGGAAACAGCAGCTCTAACCGTACCTTCTGTTCCATCTGTGGCATGTAGTTCGCCTGTGGCATTGGCTTGGGATGAGTCATTTCAAAATATGAATGAACCTTCAGGTAGAGCCATTAAAAATGTTCATAATAAGAGCTATTAGGAATTTTTTTTAATAATTTTAATACGAATAATAAAGAAAACTCTTTATTATTCGTGTTTTTTATACTCT
>JAHDBK010000021.1 GCA_020630455.1 Saprospiraceae bacterium | reverse complement strand
AACTACTTATTTTGTAATTAATTATTATTATCTTTAATAATGATTCTAATATATTTTTATGAAAACACCTTCTACATTTTTATTTGATTTATTAAAAAGACTGACTAAGTCTCAAAAAAGATATATCAAAGTTCAAGCTGGTGCAAGTGGTAAAGATTATACAGATTTAATGGAAGCTATAATTAAACAAGAAGAATATGATGAAATACAATTAATCAAAGACAATCAAGATGCTAATTTTATTAAGCATCTATCAGTAAATAAGCAATATCTTTTTGATTTATTATTAAAATCTTTAAGCAATTTTGGTGAAAAAAAAGTAGAAGATAAAATCTATCAAAAAATATCAGCAAGCCAAATACTAATAGAAAAAGGCTTATTTGTAGCGGCAATGAGTGAATTGAAAAAAGCTAAAAAACTAGCTATACGCTATGAGGTGTTTGAAATGCAAATTATGATTTATAATATAGAAAAACAATTGCTTTCTAATCGACAGTTAAAAAATTATAAACACCTTTCTATTCATCAGATGTACAATATAGAAACAGAAATATTAAAACAATTAACTAATACAAAAGAATATTGGTATCTATCTCAACAGATTAGCCAATTTCAATTAAAATTTCAAAAAATTCAAAATGAAGAACAAAGTCAACATATTGAAACCATTATTCAAAGTCCACAATTACAATCCATTTCTTTAGCGACTAATTTCAAAAGTAAAATTTACTATTTTCAAGCAAATGCTACTTATCAATTTCTATTAGGAAATATTGAAAAGGCTTATTCAATTAATACCCAATTTTTAGATTTATTAGAAAGCAATTCTGATTTTTTAAAATTATACACCGAAAGATATTTGAGCACCTTTAATAATATGTTGATTGATAGTTTAATTATTGGTAAGTATGATATTCTACAAGAAGGAATTAATCGTTTAATTTTAATACCCAATAGAAAAGAATTTAAAAATATTAAGAATATAGAGTCAAGAGTATTTAGACAACGATATTTATTATTACTCAATTGGAGTTTGAGACAAAATGAATTTGAAAAGGTATTAGATTGGATTCCTGATATAAAAAATGGATTGGATAAATTTGGAAATAAAATTGAGAAGCAACATCGGATTACATTTTATTACCTTATAGCCTATTTATTATTTCAAAATAAAAAATTTGAAGATGCATTACATTGGAATAATTTAATCATCAATACACCTAATGAAAATGTTGTCAAAGAAATATTTAATTTTTCAAGAATTCTTAATCTACTCATTCATTATGAATTGGATAATCATTCATTATTAGAATATTTATTATCCTCAACACCTAAATTCTTAAAATCTAGAAGAACCATTTATAAAACTGAAAAATTATTATTCCGTTTCCTCAATAAATTATTAAAGACAATAGATAAATCAGAAAAAAGGGTACTTATAACTAATTTTAAAGACGATTTAGACAGACTTTATCAAGACCCTAAAGAAAGAATGGTATTCAATTATTTGGATTTAAGGCTTTGGCTTGGTAGATTATAATTCTAAAACCGCATTAAAATAACAAAAATTCTTTATTTTTATAGCTTATAGTCAAAGGATACAACTATAAGTTTTCGTTATATCCTTGACTATTAAATAACTATAAATCTTCAGCTTATCAAATACTCTTTTCTATAATGGATTTTATTTCGTCCATATGCTCTTTAGAATATCCACTTTTAATATGTATTATTTTACCTTGTTTATCAATAATCATAAATGTAGGTGCACCAGTAATACCATAGTGTAATGCTAGTTTTTTTCCTTGATATAAATTGGGAAATGCTGCATTGTTTTCTTTTTTGTATTTTAATAATATATCTCTTTCATGATTCTCATTAAACTCTACACCAAAAATTTTAAAATTATCATTAGAAAATTTTGAAGCAAAATTATTGAGGTCTGGAATTGCTGAAATACATGGTTGGCAGCCCTTAAACCAAAAATCTAATAAAACTACATTTCCTTTAAAATCACTAAAATTTACATTTGTATTATCATTTAGACTAGGTAATTCAAAATCTGAAATTTGCTCACCTATATGACTTTCCATACTATTTTTTCTATTTTTAAAATATTCTTCCTCAGTAAATTGTGCATAGTCTTTAGGTAAATTGTCTTTACTCCAAAATGAATCATCAAATTTTACACTTAATTTAATATCTTGGAAGGTATTAATATCCAAACCATTTGGTCCATTAGGAAATACTAATTGATAGGGCAGATGATTATTTTTATTAATTAAAAGAGAAAACTCAGTATCGTTATCCGCCTCAATAAAATCATAGGTGAATGGATGGATGAAGCTTTTTTTAATTAAAATGTTATATGTACTTAATGGTGTGGTATTTATTGTAGTATCTTTTTCTTTATTAATAGTTACATTTTCATTGTCAATTAATTTAGGAAGGATATTCCTAAGATAATTTATGGAGTACATCAATGGATTATTAACTCTTTCAGGACTATTGTTGTCACTAACTGTAATTATTTTGTCTGCATTAATTGACTGATACGTTTTGAGTCCATCATAAATTAAATCAGAATCCTCAGAAGTAATTTTATATCTAATTTTATTTGGATGAGTACCTGTATAATCAATGGAGTTGTTACGTGTATACTCAAACATAACTTGATTGTCCATTATACTTTTAAGACTAGAAGTATATTCAATACTTGAAATATTAGATAAATTATTAGATACATCTTTTAAGTATTGTTGATCTGATTTTGAGCAGGAACTTAAATAAATTAATGTCATTAAAACTAGAAATACTTTTTTCATGATTTTTCAATTTTATTTTTTTAATAATGGAAGTAAGCGCAAATTTATATAAAAGGAATAATATGAATCCTGTTTTTTAGATGAATGAAAGAAAAATAAGGATTTTTGATAATATTATTTTGGAATAGAGTATTCAATGAAGTTGTTTAAAGTTAATTTTAAGACCTAAGCAAAAAGTTTTAATTGCTTATTTATATAAATACCTTTATAGCAAAAATAAAGAAAATTCTTTATATTTTGATCTTGGTTGAATTGTTTATAAAGAATAAAATATTTTGTATTTAAATGTTTTTATACCTAAAATATCTTCTAAGCACCCAACGTTTTATTACTTAGTATTGTATAACTTGTTTGTTAATATAAAACTATAAATTTATGACATTTAAATCCATTATCATTTCTATAGCATTATTGATGCTTTGCCAATTTGTTTATGCCCAAAAAACTAATCGAGATTCTTTAAAACAAGAAAGAAAGGTACACTTTTTCGTTGAGGGGAAGTATTATAAACATACAATAAGCCGCTACCATAAAAACCTTGAATTCTATACAGGTATAAAAATCAAAAAATTACGATTGAGTCTAGGTATAAAATATTTGGATACTCATACACATTTTGAATACAGAAGATTAACGGGAGACTCTACATATGTTTACATTCCATATAATCCTTCAAATAGCCATTATGAATATGAAATTGAGTATGCATCAAGAACAAAATCATATTGGGTAGTGCCAATTAAAGTAGAATATCCCTTAATCCTTGATAATTTAATTTTTTCATCTGAGTTTGGTCCAAGTTTTTTATTTAATGCTTCTGATTTAAATTTCTTTTATCATAATTATGAAGACCCAGATAGGTCTTTAAGTTTTTATCCAATTTCACACAATCATCTTAATAAGATTGCTTATCTGTGGACAAATAGTTTAGTTTTTGAAATGACATTTTTAGAAGACAAACTAGGATTAAGTGCAACAGTTGGTTATCAAAAAATGTATAATGTATCAAGTATCAAAAATGATAAATTTAATGATTTTGTTTTCGGCGTAGGTCTTCGTTATTATTTTTAATAAATTAAAATTTATACCTTTTTCGCCTTTAGATATTTCCGATTTCTCCAAAAAGCAACTAAACTAATTATTGTCAGGATTGCGACAGCATAATATACAAATGAAGGAATTGGTACTGGATCACCCGCCGCATAAGAATGCAAACCTGATAAATAATAATTCACACCAAAATAAGTCATAATAACAGATGACCAACCAAATAATGTAGCAATATTATAAGCTAAAGGTCCTCTTAAACCTGGGATGAATCTCATGTGTAAAATAAAGGCATATATGAGTATTGTTACTAGTGCCCAAGTTTCTTTAGCATCCCAACCCCAATAGCGTCCCCACGATTCATTTGCCCAAACTCCACCAAGATAGGTGCCTACACTTATCATAAAGAGTCCAACCATCAATGTCATTTCACTAATATATCCTAGCTCTTTTATAATGCGATTGACATTGTGTTGATTTTTTTGATTTCTTAGAATTATAAATATTAAATTCAATACTCCTATAATAGCTCCTAGCATTAAAAAACCATAGCTACCAGCCTCTAATGAAACATGAATAGTCAACCAATATGATTTTAAAACGGGTACTAAAGGCGTTATTTCTGGGTCGAGCCAACTCAGTCCTGCCACCATCATAATAGTAGCAGCTAAGGTACAAGTCGCCGTTAATCCTCCTAGGGATTTTCTTGCAAAAATTGCTCCTGCTAGTACTGTTGTAAATCCGATGTAAATCATGGATTCATAGCCATTACTCCAAGGAGCTCTTCCTGAAACATACCACCTCAATCCAAGACCGAATAAGTGCATAAAAACAGCTAATAAAAATACAGATAAGGCAATGCGTTTCGCCCATTTTAAATTGATATTTGGCTTGAAAACGGTTAAAAATAAAAGACTAAGAAATACGACAGACAGTATGCCATAAACCATTCCTAGCCT
The DNA here is from genome assembly GCA_020630455.1 of Saprospiraceae bacterium. GTDB lineage: Bacteria > Bacteroidota > Bacteroidia > Chitinophagales > Saprospiraceae > JAHDCE01. Next base: position 11,869 of record JAHDBK010000021.1, on the reverse strand, counting down.
ACCAAAAACCTTCATATTGTTCAATATCAATTCTGCATTGATTTTTGTATTAGAAGGGATGACCTCAGCACCATATTTAGCTTGATAATTTCCCAATTCTACTAGTAATCTATCTGGAATTGACCAATTACCATCTATATATGCTTTTTCTATTGCAGGAACATAGGTAGAATAAAAATTCCAAGCATAAGTTTCTCCATCTCTAGGCATGGGTTTGGCAGGAGATGTCCATAAATTGTTTTCATCATTTGGAACAGGGAAACTCCTTAAAAAACTACCATTAAAAACCATCCCACAGATATTAATTTTCTCATCTAATTTTAGCATGTCTTTTTCAAATACACCTCTATCTTTTTTAGGTGTATTATAGGCATCTCTGATATATTCTTGGAGAATATATTTGCCTTCTAGATTAAAGAAATCTTTATAAGAAGCTAAATCTCCTTCAATCGGAATCAGTTCTCTTGTGTGTTTGTGCTTACCTATTTTTATCATTGGTACACTATACCAATCCTTTGGATTAACCGTCATTCCAAGAATTACTTGTTCTGGACTTAGTCCATTGATATTGGTTTTTCGAGATAATTTTCTAAGAATCTCGGAACAGTAGGTATTCATAGGTTTCATTCTTCCCTTGTGGTCTTGCATGATGGTTTGACCGAATTTTTCGGCGTGTTCTATACTTACAGTATTGTTTGCTCGGGGTGTTTTGGCTTCAGCCCAATTGGGTATAATTAAGAATAAAATAATTCCGCCTATAGCCGTAGCTTTTCGAGAAGCAGCTAATTTATCTGATAATTGATGGAAACGACTATTTTTACTCATAAAAGTGAATATCATTCCTAGTGTTAGAATTCCATATCCAATATAAGAAAATAAGGTTCCCCAAAAATCATGATTCACGCTGAGGTAAGTCCCTTGCTCATCTTGGTCAAAAGAGGATTGAAAAAAGCGATAACCACCATAATTTAGGATATTATTCATATAAATTCTTTCATTTCTATTAATATTATACCTATCATCCAATAAAGTTACTTCGCTTTCATAAGAAGAGGCATTATCCGTTCCTGGATATTTTTCTAAAATAAAGTTTCTCAATTTTAATGAAAAAGGAAGATAAATGGGTTTTGCTCCATAAGAAATAGCAATGCTCACTTCACCAAAAGGAAATATTTTAGCTCTCCCTTTTGCTCCTTTCATCCCAAATAAATATCTTTCTACAGATTGTCCTTCATGGCTTACTTTTACTTTTAATGCAGCTCTACTATTACTGGCCATTTTAATATCAGAAGAATATATAGTCCTTTTTCCTTTAAGGTGAAAATTAGCAAAAACGAAACTTCGATTGACATCAGAATATAAACTCCTCAAAGCTAGTGGATAATATGCTCCAGATTCTAAAGTATCTAATTCTTGAGTAGCCATGACCATTTGAGAATAAGTCCTATCTGCTTTGAAAAAGAGTTGTTCATTTTCATATTTAATATTAAATGCCTCAGGTAATTCCGTATTTGAAAAATTAAATAATGTGCCTTTTATTCTTGATTGTTGTCCTAGTTCCAAAAAATATTCCTCTCTTCCATTAGCTCCTCCCATGACAATATTGATGAGTGGTTTCCCTTCTTCATCACTTTCAATTCTTTCTTTTGGATTGGGAATAAACTCCAAAACCTCCACTTCCACTTCTTTATTTCCTAATAAATATTTTTCTTTAAATGAATTATTTCCTAGGGAAGCAAATAGCACAGGTTCAGAAAAATCAAATGATGCCCCTGTACTCATTCTTGCTTGAAAAGAGAGGTATTCGTCAGAAGAAAGAAAGTAATTAGAAGATTCTCCTTGTCTAATATGCATCATTCCTTCATAGCTGGCATATCTAGTGATGGCAGCACCAAAAAGAATGACAATCATTGAAGCATGAAATGCAAACGTTCCCCATTTTTTTTGTTGAATTAATCGGTAACGAAAAATATTAACGACTATAGAAATACCAAATAGCAAGAGTAATAGTTCAAACCATCTAGCTTTAAATATTATTTTTTGTGCTGCACTTGTTCCAAAGTCGTTTTCTACAAAAGTAGCTACTCCTATTGCGATTGCAAACAATATCATATATAATCCAGCAGCAGATGTAGAAAATAATTTTAAAAATATTTTTTTTAATATGCTCACAATATAAAGTATTAATAGATGAGTAAATAATATCCTTTTCCTCTTGAATGTTGCCAATTGTTTCAACCTAAAATAATCTATTTCAAGACTGCCCCTTCCATAATAATATCGTATTTGTATCCTGCTCCAAAATCTCTATTTATTGAAATAGTACCTTCTAAATTAACCACTGTTCCTAGGACAACTTCTTCGTTGGTAGTAATTACAATATTTTCGCCTGAACCATCTGAAAGATGCACCCAATTTCTATTCATGATATTAGGATTGACCTTGATACACTTACCTGTTACTTTTACTGTTTTATCAGCATATTTGTCTTTTTGTTTAATAATATCATCAATCTTAATAGACCCTTCTGCTAATTCAATATTAGAGACATCCATATTCATTTCTGAAGGTTTTTCTATTGAAGAAGTTTGCACTTTATTTCCTGAAATATCAGATATTCCAGATACTAAATATACTTTTTCGAAAATTCTATCATATTCTTGACTATAAAAATTCCTTTTTAAAAGTCCTCCTTCGAAAGCATATTCGCTACCAATTTTTACCTCTGTTTTTAAAATGGCTATCCAGTATTCTTCATTATTCTCATCTACTCTTAGATAAGAATATTTTGGTGTATTGAGTACTTCTTTCACAATTACCTTGTGTTGTTGATTTTGATTAGCACTAGGATTATTATTGTCATTAGGGTCATTAACTAAATTTTGACTCGTATTATTATCATTATTATTTGCAGGGATGACCTTTGGATTATCACAAGAAATAGCAATAAAAATAATAATCAAAATAGATGGGATGAATATTAAAATGTTCTTCGTCATGAAAAAAAAGTTAAAATCTGTAAATTAATTTTATATTAAATCTATGATTTGTTTGGGGAATATTTTTATCGAAGATACCTTCGTAAAATAAATGAAAATTGAATGATTTAGCTATAGTGAAAGATAAGTCTAAACCTCCAATGTGTTGTTGAGTACCACTTTCGGTTGTAGCATAAGTATAATCTACAAATCTATAGCTCAATTCACCTCTAACACGGTTTTTAAATAACTGTTTAGAAAGCCTTGCACCATAGACAAGACTCCTTAGAAAATCCGTTTCCAAATAGGTAAAATTGACAGAAGTATTCGCTTTTATAAAGGGAACGTTGCGATAGCTAAGATTAGTATTTACATTGCGAGAATTGTTGGTATTATTAGTCTGGAATCTCAGTCCAGAGGTAACTGACCATGTTAAGTTTTTGATAGGGCGATATACGAAGCCTAGACGAATCCCTTGCCTTGTTTCATCTTCTAGTAATTGGTCAATGAAGTTTTTATATGTTTCATAAAATATGATATTTCTACGATTATCATAGGAAGCAGAAATTCTAAAATTTCTGGAGACTCTATAATTTAATGATACATATAAACTGGCTAATCTACTTGCTCTTGTGTTGATGGTATCACTCACATTTTCAAATAAATCGACTTCCATAGAAGAAAATAAATTCAAGTTGGGTGCTAATTCTGATTGGTGTTGTATAAATAAATAACGTCTATCTACTAAGCCCTTGTTTCTCTGTTCCATAAAGCCTAAAGTGGTTTGGAACAATCTTTTGCCTTTTTGCGGCCCTAAGCCAATATAAGCACCATATTGAAATAAATTAAAATCAGGGGCATAGTTCAATATATTAGGACGAAAGCCTGCAATAGCTCCCAATTGAATACGATTAATTGATTTTTCAAATTGTAAACCATCTATTGCTCCTACACTTGAAAATTTTGGATTAATTTTTCTTCCTAAAACTAAACTTGTTGTTTTATTAAAATCATACTTTCCATAAAGAGAATACACTTTCAAGGCTTCTGCTATATCTGTTATAGGTTCATTCATTGTGTGATGAAAATTAATAAAAGAACCAACAGAGAATTTAGAATTATTGAGATGATCTCCTCTAAATGTAAAGGTATATCTCATTCGAGTTCTATTCCTAAATTCCGAAATATTATTATATGATGCTAAAGAAATTCGCCCTTTAATTTTTTGTGGTGTGGAAATTTCTTTTTCATCTTTTTCGTATTTTATATTGGAATTTTCTTCTTCAGGAAGATTTGTATTTGCAATATCTATATTACTTGGTTTTTCTTCTTGGGGCGTTTCTTTTTTTTCTCGAATTTTTGCAATCAATTCATCTCCTTTTTTAAAAATATGCCCATTCAAGGCTGTTCCAATAACAGATGTGGAGGATTTATTAGTAATGACAAGTACTGGTATTATATCACCATTTTGTTGAATATATAGACTGTCGCCAATATTTAGATTTTTAGTAGATTCAAATTTGACATAGATATTCTTAGAGGATGTAAAACTTACTTTTCCTTCTTGGGTAGTTTGTGCTGTTATTATTATAGGTATTAAGAATAGGAATAATATTAGAATCTTTTTCATAAGAATAAAATAAGTCTAAAAAAATAATTTTAAATGGTATATATCCATAAAGTATATATACGGTAGAATATGTTTAAAAACTTTTAATAATATGAATCGTATTTTAGAGATAAACCAAACGCCATTTTTTAGGAATAGGTATAGCTGTAGCCAAAAAATAGCCGAATGAAATCAATAAATAATTACATATTAATAAATGTGTTGAATTTAAACATATTGTTAATTTAAATAATTAAAAGACTGTAGTTTTATACTTGTGAAACAGACAAATAATAAAGAATATTCTTTATTATTTACTTATTAGTAATTTATTTATTACTAATGTAAATTTATAAAAAATATAATGAATATTAGGCATTTTCTCAATAATTATTTAAGAATAATGCTATTTTAGGAATAGGTCAATTAGATAAAAAGACTTCTCTTTTATTCTGCCCCATCTGGGTGGCATGCATAACAAGCCGTACTTGCTGGGGAATAATTTGGTACGTCGTTATGATCATCTGCTAACTGATTCAAATCATTATGTTCATGACAATCTGTACAAGAAAATAAACTGTAGTTATTTGGAGTGGTATGACATTCATTACAATTTTGCCAAGCACCTGCATGATTTCCACTATAAATAGGGAAGTATAAAGCATCATGGTCTAAAAACTGTGCGGGCATCCAATCTACAGCCAATGTATGACAAGCTGCACAATCATTAGAAAAACCTAATGCTTGATGGTCTGGCTCTGTTGTATTATTAAAATCATCTAAATGACAAGATACACAATCTGTCGGAACGGGTACTGTAAAGTCTCCCGTTGTATGACAAGCGTTACAATCAGCTATATCATGTCCTTGTATCAAAGGAAAGAAATCATGTATAATATTACTAGCCGACCAATCATAAGCATTAACTTCATGACAGTCTAGGCATTGTATTGAGTATCCAGCAGATACATGATCTGGAGTGGTTGTACTCACATAATCTTCTTGATGACAAGTGAAACAATCGTTGCCTATTCTAGGAAATTGTAAATCTGAAGCAGATACATGGCACTCATCACAACTTGCAGTAGCATGAGCTCCTAATAAAGGAAAACCATTTTCTAAATGAATACTATAGACATCATCCACTAACCAATGTTCTTCTGTGTGGCATCTTGCACAATCTGTACCTACGGTCATCTCGTGCATATCGGTATGACAAGAAATACATTCTGAGTTAGCTTCTGAAAAAACAAGTGTTTCATGACAGAAACGACAATCTGTAAAGGCATGTTGTCCTTCTAGATTAAATCGAGTATCATTATGATCAAATCGAGGAGTTTGTCCTTCTTCTGCTTTGGTAGTCCAAAAGGAAGCGGGGATTTCCCAACTTTGTGCAGTATGACAGGCAGCACAATCCATTTTCAATTCCTCTCCATGAGGATTATCTGATTGTCCATATCCTTGTAATGAAAAGAAACAGAACAATAGGAAGGTTGATATTTTTAATTGTGACAATCTATACATTCGAAACTATTAAATTTATATTGAGTAACTTCTTTACCATCTATTATCTCTGATATATGACATGCACTACATTCAATTTCAGCATGCCTGCCTTCGAGTGGAAATTCAGTTCGGTCATGATCAAAATCTGGAACTTTCCAATTCTCATATCCATGGCACTCAGCACAATCTGTAACACCTTCTACCTCGAATTGATCTCCATGTATATTTTCATGACAAGAAATACAATCTCCTACTACATTATTAAAATTGGCGTATCTGTTTTGGTCTGCTTCCAAATCTCTTCCATGACAATCCATACAAGAAATTTCTGCATGAACGCCTTCAAGAGCAAAGTTGGTAATATTGTGGTCGAACTGCATAGCATCCCAAGCATCTACAGTATGACAAACCTGACAATCCTTATTAGGATAATATTTAGAATCTATGTAGCCTTCATGAACATCATCATGACAATCTACACATTTTTCACCAATATTTCTAAATTTCCACCTATCATCACCATCTCTAAGGTGACAAGCAAAACAAGGTGTAGCTAAGTGACCTCCCTCTAAAGGGAATTTAGTTTGATTATGCTGTTCGATGGTATAAAGAGTAATATCAAATCCATCTTCTGTATGACATTCAGCACAATCAGGACTTCGCCCTCCTAATTTTGGAGTTGCAAATTCGTTTTGATGGTAGTCTGTGTGGCAATCTGCACAGGCATTGTGTTTGATTGGACTAATGAAGTCAGCGATATGACATTCTTTACAATTGACGCTTTTATGAAGTCCTTTTAAAGGAAAACCAGTTAAATCATGGTCAAAATCTTTCATATCACCTTTACCCAATCCCATGCTAAATGATTCTTCATTATGACAATCTATACAATCCGTTCCAAATTTTCCTTCGTGAACATCTCTATGACATTCAATACAATCATTTTGTCCGATGTGTTTATTGTCTTGAAAAATAACTAAAGGGTCAGCGTCCATAACATGACATTCCTTACAGTCTATTGTCCTATGTTTTCCTCTGAGTTTAAACGCTGTTTGGTTGTGATCAAAACCACTTAAAGTAGATAACGAAGAAAAAGCATTTTCATTGTGGCACTGTTTACAATTAGTACCTAAATTGCCTTCATGACTATCTTCATGACAGGCTGCGCAATCGTCTACATGTATACCTATATTATCTTGAAATAATCGTTCTGGTTCTACATCCATAGTATGGCATGCTTTACAATCTATTCTTTTATGTTCTCCTCTAAGAGGGAACCCTGTTGAATTATGATTGAATCTTTTTAATAAACTATGAGATTGAAATGATTCTTCTGTGTGGCATTGATTACAATTATTTCCTAAATTTCCTTGATGAGAATCATCATGACAATCTATGCAATTATCTGCTTCTACTCCAGCAAATACTTGAAAGTCTTGACCATTTCTAGTTTCTTTGATATGACAATCTATACACTCAACTTCTTGATGTTTTCCTTTTAAAGGATAAGAAGTATCATCGTGGTCAAATAAAGTAGCAGGGCTGAAAGCATCTACATTGTGACAAGCAGCACAATCATTATAAGATAAAGTACCTTGATGCCAATCATCATGACAATTAATACATTCTAATCCAAGACCTAAATAGGTGTTCTTTAATTTTCTAGCAGAAGGAACCGTTATAAAATCTCGTTTATGACATTCTTTACAATCAACTTGTTGGTGACCACCTTCTAAAGGATATCCAGTCAAGTCATGGTCAAATGATTCTTCATCAATTCGATACATTTCAAAATTTCTACCATGATGTTCACTATGACATTCTATACATTCTTTTCCTTTTACTTCTTTTGAAGAATGGTAACCTAAATCTCTATCAACTCGTTCTTTGAGTTCTTTGTGGCAATCTAGACATTTGGTACTAGATACTTGATTTCCTACTTCATGACATTGAGTACAATTAAAATTTCCTTCAAGGTCTGCGTGAGCATTGGTTAAAGGCCCAGGAGAGAACTGAGCATAGGATATTTTATTGCTAAAAGCAATAATTAGAGTTAGTAATATGTATAATATTTTCTTTTTCAACAAATACAATACTTTATAATATTAGATTTTTATATAAATGATAAAGAAATTTCTTTATTATTTATGTTTGTGTTCATTTGGTTTGTTTTAGTATTTGTTTCCGATATAAAATTTCAATTATGCTTTAAATTAAATCAAAAATCAATATTATCAAAAAAGGAATCTTTTTTTAACATAATTTATTTGTAAGTTTTCATTGTATATCCAAAACGTTTGGTGATTTTTACTCCTGCTTTTGTTAAGAATTGAGTAGGAAGTTCCCCTCCCGCAAAAATGTAAACTAAATCGTTATCTAACATTTTTTCTTCTGTTTCTGTCTTTATATGTACTTGTTGGTCTTCAATCTTGGTAAGATTAGAATTAAGGATAGGTTGCAGTTTTTTAGCATCAATTGCTGCCATCAATTTTTCTCTGTTTTTTGGTTTTATTCTACTAAATTTATCTTTCCGATAAGATAATACTACCTCATTGTTATCCATGAGTGATAAGGCTGCTTCAACCGCTGAGTCTCCTCCGCCCACCACTACTACTTTTTTATTATCAACCAATTCTGGTTCAATTAATCTATAAGCTACTTTAGTTGTCATTTCACCTGGAATACCTAATTTTCTAGGACTTCCTCTTCTTCCAATCGCCAATAAAACATGTTTGGCTTTGTATTCTTCGCCTTTATTTGTTTTTACTTTAAAAATTTTATTATCAAAAATAATATCTTCGACTTTTGTGTTTTCTTTTATTGTAATGTTATTTTTTTGAAGAACTTCTTGCCACAATTCTAATAATTCTTGCTTGCTCGTATCATATAATTTGACTTTACCATGTAATTCTAAATGCATTGGAGCAGTCATTACAATTTTGGAACGAGGAAAGGTAAAAACTGTACCTCCTAAGGTATCTTGTTCCAAGGTAAGAAAAGTCATTCCATGTTTTTTGGCTGTTAGAGATGCAGAGATTCCTGCTGGCCCTGCTCCTACGATAATAATATCTAAACTAGAATCGTCTTTTTTATAGCCCGTTTTTAAGATATTTTCTATGGCTGCTTGTCCTTGTTCCACACTATTTTTAATCAATCCCATTCCCCCTAATTCTCCTGCTATAAAAATACCGGGTATATTAGATTCATAATTTTCATTAACATGAGGTAAATCTACTCCTCTTTTTTCAGTACCAATTACTAAAGAAATCGCCTCTACAGGGCAAGCGTGAAAACAAGCACCATGTCCTACACAATTAGAGGCTTGAATTAAGGTAGCTCTACCATCTATAATACCTAGAATATCTTTTTCTGGACAGGCTGTGATACAAGCACCACTTTTAATACAGGTGCCAAGGTCTATAAATGGGTGTAAAGAAATGGGTTCGTGAATACCGTCTTCTTTTGCTTGTTCTATTTTAGATTCTACAATTTGGGACTCTTGTCGAAGTTGACGCATGTAGTACCAGACCACCAAGATGATAAAGAGAAATACGATTCCGTATATGACTATTTGCTCTATTAACATGCTATTGATTTATTCAATTAAAAAATCCAAGTGTATCCAAGGTATAAAGTCACTCCAACATGAAAAACAACAATTACAAGCATAATCAATGCAAAAGGTAAGTGAGCCACATGCCAATACTTAAAAAGCTTTTGCATAGTTTGTAAACGGTTGATTTTATTGTTTAGTATTATTTCTTTAGAAACAATTTTAGAAATTTCTCTTATATCTTTTTTTGGCAATCCTTTTTGTTTCAATTCTTTTCTTAATGTTTTAAGAGTAATTCTGTCTTGAAAATATTTTTTAATCATACCTTGTAGTAAAGCTTCCTTCTGTTCTTCATTTTTCGCAATATTCATAATTTGATGACTTGTATTTTCGTCTAATGAATATTTTTCTTGTAATACAGATTTAATATTTACCTTCATCCTTTCTATTTCGTCTAAACTCAATTCACGTCCTTGGATAGTTCTAGGAATTTGAATATAAATGAAACGCCCAATCACACCACTCAAGACCACTGCAATCATACTCCAAAAAGCAATAGAAACCACTCCGCCAAACTTGAAAGCAGTATGATATAATACCAAGACAGGACCTAAACTACATAAAAATATATGAAACTCTAACCAATGCTTGAGGCGTCCCAATTTAGCTAGACTTCTAGCTCTTTTTCTTATGATATAAATGACCACGCCTATAAAAATGAGAAAAGTACCTATGATGCCAAGACCATGTCCATATATTCCTCCTGGTTTGAAATTCTGATGATCTGGATGATAAAATCGGTCTAAAACATCTGTGCTATAATAAGAGTATCCTTTTATTCCAAGAAAAACTGTTGCAAAAATGACAATGGCTGTCATCGTATAAATATATATTTTATGAACAACAGGAGACATTTGTTTTGATTTTTATGAATGAAGTTGTTTAAAGTTGTTATTAGAAACCGAGCAGAAATGCTTGTGGTTATTGGCAAAGCTCATTTTGAGTTTCGTAGTCAAAACTACGGGACGAAAAATAGCTGAAGTCCAATAGCCGCAATGGTTTTTGCGTAGGCCTAAGAATTAACTTTAAACAACTTCAATTATTAGTTTTAATAAAAAATGAAACGGCGAGTAGTTATTGCTTATTATACTACTATAGTAATTTTTCGTAATAACATCTAAGAGTATGTTTAAATTGACACCATCCTAAAAAAATCTAAATTAAGTGACGCTCATTAATTCCCAGACTTCTAGTTTTGAAGCTAACTGATAGTGTTTTTCATTAAATCTATTCTTAGATAATTGTAATAGGCCTTCTTCTTTTTCTAAGAAATTATAAAGAATTTTTGTTATCTTTTGAAATCTATCTAAATCATGCGTTTGAGAAATATGAGGTGCATCAACTGATTTTAAAAAAGCTTCGAACGATTTTTTTTCATATAATGAATAATATTCAGGATAGCGAAAAGCAAGATACATCATTGCTGTTTCGTGATGATGATAATGAGCATTCATTTTGGTGTGTTTATTTTGGCTTCTAAATACTTCTAAAGTAGTATCACAATAATGAATAAAACGCAATACTCTTCCACTTAATTCATGTTCATGATGAAACAAATCCCTAAAAGCCAATCGCATGAATTCAGTATCTGTCTGAATGAGTTGGAGCATGGCTTTTTTAGGAAAATAATCTTCTCTTTGCCAAAGTCTACGGCTTGTAGAATTTTGTAATGCAGTCTCATACATTTGGGGCAAATTAGCCGCTCCATTATCCCAATTATCTTGAAAACACTTTAAAGTTTCCCAATGGTGTAAATATTTTTGATTATCATTTGATAACAAATACTCTTTATAAATTAATATTTTTTGTTTTATCTTATTTAGATTCATAAATTCCCTATGTCAATTATTTCCTAAAAATAATCAAGATAAAGAACATTATTCATTTAAAAATAAAATTGATATGAAAATATTAAAAATGGGTTTGGCGATTCTAATTATTTTTCATTTTCCAAATCTTGATATAAAGACTTTACTTCTTCATAACTTAAGCCTGATAGGTCAACAGCATCTTGTATACTCATACTTTTATGATAGCAAATTTTCACCACAGACATTGCTTTTAGGTATTCCCCTTTTTCCAAGCCTTTTTCCAATCCTTTTTCTAAGCCTTGCTTATAAAAATAATCTTGTTCTATATCATATTGTATAATCATATCGTCTA
>JAHDBK010000566.1 GCA_020630455.1 Saprospiraceae bacterium | reverse complement strand
TTTTATTAGAAATAAAAAATATATTATTAAAGAATGTATCTTTGCCAAAAATCAAAGATAATAAGCGATGAAACATTTTATTTATTACGCGACACTGATTTTATTCATCATAAGTTGTAATTCTTCAAATGAGAATTCTGATACGGACCAACTAAACTCTTCTGCTGAAAAAAATACAAATCAAACAATTGATTTAGAACAACAGAATGCAATCAGCCCTCATATGAGTGAGATTCGTGACACTAATTATGTTTTATTAATGCGTTCTATTTTTGGAACAGAACCTGGCAAAGATGGTTCTGTTGAATTGAAAAAGAATCAATTGCCTAAAAATATAGTTAATAGTTTTAAAGAAGAAACTGAAATATCTGAAGAAACTGAACTTTTTTATGCAAAGATAGAGTACAAAACAACACTAGAAGATAATAGAGATGTGCTAGTAATTTCTATTAATCCAGAAGGGAATGATTGCCATGCATGCGCTCCTATGGTTTTTGCTAGTGTTATGAAAAAAAGAAAAGAATCTAAATGGAGCATGTCCAACTTATATAGCATGGGTCCTATGGGAATATATGGTATTGCTCCTAGTTTTGGAAATAAAAAAATTAGTCCTGTAGATATTGCATTAGTAGCATCCACTGGTGATTTGCACATGGGATATAATTGGTCATCTGATGTATATTATTCTATCAATTCAAATTTTAAAAAAATATTTTCTATTGTAACTCATGAGGATAATTCTGGAGCATGCAATATTGATGGTGATGCACCTGATTTTGAAGCCTGTTTCGAATACGAAGCTGAAGCCATGTTTCTACAAAATAATACTGGATATTATGACATAGAAGTTCACACTGAAGGAACTAAGCTTGATAAAGAAAGAAATCTAACAGAGGTTGATGAAATAGAGATATTTAAATATGTTGATGGTATATATGTAAAAGAATAATTAATAAAAAATGATATTATCTGACACCAAAATATTAGAGTCTATTCAAAATGGACAAATTATTATTGAACCATTTGATAGAAAATGTCTAGGAACGAATTCTTATGATGTTCATCTTTCTAAGTATCTAGCAGTATATGACAATAAAATATTAGATGCTAAAAAACACAATACCATCAGAGAGATTATTATACCTGAAGAGGGTTTTATAATAGAACCCGGAACCTTGTATTTAGGCGTGACTCAAGAATATACTGAAACCCATAATTCTGTACCTTTTTTAGAGGGAAAATCTAGTGTTGGAAGGCTTGGAATAGATATTCATGCAACAGCAGGAAAAGGAGATGTTGGCTTTTGTAATACATGGACTTTGGAAATATCTTGTGTTCATCCAGTAAGAGTCTATGCAGGAATGCCTATTGGACAATTGATTTATTTTAAAGTTGATGGAGATATTGAAAATTATTACAATAAAAAACAAAATGCCAAATACATCAACAAAACGGAAAAGCCCGTTGAAAGTATGATGTGGAAAAATAAATTTTAAATATTAATAAATGTGTACAGTAAGTTTTGTTCCTATTAATGATAATCAATGGGTTCTTACATCGAATAGAGATGAAAGCCCTAAGCGTTCTCCTAAAGCCATTTCAAAAAAAGAGAAGACGGAACAAACACTTATATACCCACAAGATATCAAGGGAGGTACTTGGATAGCCGCTTCCAATAAAAACAGATGGATTTGTGTCTTAAACGGTGCTTTTATAAAACACAAACACCGCCCGCCCTACCCTAGGTCACGCGGCTTAATCGCTCTAGATATTTTTGATTATCCTTCTATTCATGATTTTTATAATAATTATGACCTTAGGGGAATAGAACCTTTTACAATGGTGGTTTGGGAACATCAAAATCTTTATCAATTTAGAAGAGATGAAGAACAAAGCTATTTAACTCCTTTAGACATCAAAGAATCGTACATCTGGTCTTCTTCGCCTCTTTATAACCAAGTTGCAAAAATAAAACGCCAACATTGGTTTGATGAATGGAAAAAAGCAACACCTCAACCAGCACCTAAGGATATTCTTCATTTACACCAAACAGGTGGGGATGGGGATATTTATAATGATTATGTAATGAATAGGCAAGATATAGTTAAAACCGTAAGTATTACTCAAATTATTTGTACTAATACCAATATTCAAATGCACTATAATGACTTATTGAACAATCAATCTTCTTCTTCTCAAATTAAACTTTTAAGTGGACATCTTCAATAAAATAAAAAGGGCTCCCTTTTTCATCAAATTGACTAATTGGGAATATTGGCCCATGAATATTACATATATTCCTGTCATCTTTTATTATCTATATTTGAGTTTAAAGGAAAAATCTCTTGGTTTTTTTGCCGCTGCCGACCCAGGTATACAATTTGGAGGAATGAGAGGAGAACCCAAATATGAAATCCTTCAAAAATTACCTCAAGAATATTATCCAACAACTATTTTTGTAGCTAAAAATTCTAATATTGATATTATTATTAATAATATTAAAAATAAAAAACTCCAATACCCTTTAATTGCTAAACCCGATATTGGAGAACGAGGAATGGGCGTCAAAAAATTACATAATCAAGAAGATTTAATTATATATCACAATCTAATGCATGATTTGGACTATATGATTCAAGCCTTTGTTCCTTATGATG
>JAHDBK010000565.1 GCA_020630455.1 Saprospiraceae bacterium | reverse complement strand
CAGATTTACAGTCCAACTGCTTCAACCACTTGCATACACTTCCGTTATCCATTAAAAAAGTCCTTGCATAAATTCAATGCAAGGACTTTTTTTATTATTTATTAATAATAATATCTACAATAGAAACCTTGCTCGAATTAAAGAATACGAGTAATAACTATAAGCAGATATGTTGATTATTTTTATCATAATGATATAATACTAAGGATTAAATTGACAATTTAGTTCCTCATTTCTTTAAAAAAGCATTAATTATTTCTTCAATATTACTATAAATAGGTGAAAAATTATCTAAAAAGTGTTGGGGTGAAACCCAATCTACTAATTCTATGTCCTCTTCTATTTGTGGAAGTGTCGTTTGCATAGGAGCTTCCATCCTATACCAATGAGATTTTTTTATTCTACGTTTCCCCAATCTATTCTTATAAGTATGTAAGGTAATTCCTATTTTTTCTTTTAAATACACTTCTTTCAATCCTGTTTCTTCCATTACCTCCCTTACTGCTGCTTCCTTTAAAGTTTCTCCCTCATCAATTTTGCCTTTAGGTAAGTCCCAATTATTCCTTCTATAAATCACTAATAATTTGCCTGACTCATTGAATACTAATCCACCCGCTGCCTCTACTATTTTATATAAATTCAAAAAATCATCCTTTAATTTTTTAAAATCTCTAGCGAAAATACTTACTGCCTCATAGTTTCTGTTTTTTTCCAAAGTATCTATATATTGTAATAAAACCCTAGGCTTATTCATATAAATACAAGTCAAATGACTATCTGTAGAAGGATGATAATCTTCAAAGGCTTTAAGATATAATGGTGTATCGTTAATATATATTTTGTACATTTGCTTTTCTATTAGTTAAAATGAATGAACAAATATAGTATATGGAAAGAATATTTGCCCAAAATTTACTAAAAATTCAAGCTGTAAAACTTCAACCTCAACAACCTTTTCAATGGGCATCAGGCATATTATCTCCCATATACTGTGATAATCGAATTGTCCTATCCTATCCCAATGCAAGACAATTAGTAAAAGAAGGACTAACACAATTAGCCAAGGATAAGGAATTTGACGTCATAGCTGGTGTAGCTACTGCTGGTATTGCTCATGGGGTATTACTTGCTGATGTTTTAAATTGTCCTTATATATATGTCAGAAGTAGTAGAAAATCTCATGGAAGACAAAATTTAATTGAAGGACACCTTAAAGAAGGTCAAAAAGTACTCGTTATTGAGGATTTGGTTTCTACAGGAGGAAGTAGTTTACAAGCAGTCGAAGGAATAAGAGATGCAGGAGGAATCGTAAATGATACATTAGCTCTATTTACTTATGGTTTCCCTGAAGCTCAAGAAGCTTTCTCTAAAGCCAATTGTACTTTAAATACGATTAGTAATTATGATATTTTACTAGAAGAAGCCTTAAAAATGAATATCATCAACAATGAAGATTTAGGCATATTATCCGATTGGAAAAAAGATGCAAAAAATTGGAAACCCAATATATAAAAAACATCAATTATAAAGAAATTTCTTTATAATTAATTCAATATAATTTTATAAATACATTTATTATTATGAAAATTTTAAATAAAAAATCTAAAGGATTTATAAAAAAATATCTAAACAATGCCTCACCTACAGGGTTTGAAACACCTGGTCAAAAAATATGGTTAGACTATATCAAACCATATATTGATGAATGGCATTCTGATAATTATGGAACTGTTTATGGAGTCATCAACCCAGGACAAGATTACAAAGTAGTCATTGAAGCACATGCAGATGAAATCTCTTGGTTTGTTTCTTATATCAATGATAATGGAATGTTGACCGTATGTAGAAACGGTGGCTCTGACCAAGTAATTGCCCCTTCTAAAAGAGTCAATATACATACTAAAAAAGGCATCGTTACTGGTGTTTTTGGTTGGCCTGCTATACATACACGTAAAGGGGAAAATGCTAATTTAACACCTAAATTAGATAATATATTCATAGATGTAGGAGCAAAAAACAAAAATGAAGTGCTAGAAATGGGCATCCACGTAGGATGTGTCATTACTTATCCTGACGAGATTATTGAACTCAACAATAGATTCTTTTGTGGTAGAGCATTAGATAATAGAATGGGTGGCGTATGTATTGCAGAAGTTGCTCGTTTGATTCATGAAAACAAAGTAAAACTTCCTTATTCTTTATATATTGTGAATGCAGTACAAGAAGAAGTAGGATTGAGAGGTGCACACATGATTGCTCATACCATTAATCCAGACTTAGCCATCGTAACTGATGTGACTCATGATACTTCTACTCCTATGATTTCTAAGAAAACTTATGGCGATGTCCAGTGTGGTAAAGGACCAACTATTACCTATGCTCCTGCTTGCCATAATAATGTCATTAAATTAGCAGAAGAAGTTGCAGAAGCTAACAAAATCTCCTTCCAAAGAGAAGCCGCCAGTCGAACTACAGGTACAGATACTGATGCATTTTCATTGTCTCAAGGAGGTATTCCATCAATTTTGATTTCTCTACCTCTTAGGTATATGCATACTACTGTCGAAATGGCACATAAAGGAGACATAGAGGGAACGATTCAATGGATGTATGAAATATTGAAAAAAGTCAAAAAAGGACAAAGTTTTAAATACCTTTA
>JAHDBK010000020.1:5408-16766 GCA_020630455.1 Saprospiraceae bacterium | reverse complement strand
GAATGCTTCCTTCATTAATTATACTGATGTTTTGAATGAGAATTTTTTTTGACATAGAAATGATTGTATTTTAAATTTAATGAACTTCACCAAATAATAAAGAAAATTCTTTATTATTATCAAAAATAAAATAATAAGATCAATTATTCAATTATCAACATTATTATAATATTCTTTTAATTTCCAAATATCATCATTTTTATACAAATTATACATTTTAGGAACAAAAATTGAAATATTTGGAATATTATCCAATGAATTTAAATCTACTATTTTTAAATCAGGAGCATGATGAATTAGTAGTTTATTGGTGTTTTTTAATTCAAGAAAAAAATCAATTGACTGAAGTGGCGTATTTTCAATTTCTATTGATTTTATCATGTCTGAATATTCATTGGGTTCTATTGTTTTTAAATCAAAACAATAATTCATCCATAGATTTTCAATACTTTTAAATGAGAAAACCCAAGAGATATCATTTTTTGTCCAAGCATAATTTAAGTATAAATTCTCTAAATCTGTATTAGGGAATTTTTGATATTGACAATTAATATGAACATAGTACAATTTTAAATTTTTTAAATTGGGAAATAAAGAAATATTAGATAAATCATTGACTTCAATTTTTTCATTATCCCAATGTTTTTGAGCCCAGCCGCTTAGTTCAAGGTAGGAAAGATTAGGAGGTAGAAAATCAGGGATTTTATCGAGTCCATTTATATTTGCTAGAGTCAAGGATTCTAGTTTTGATAAATATTTGATATTCCTCAGATAGTTATCATTATATACTTGATTTCTTTTCTCTACGACATGGTCAATCCTTAGTGATTTTATCTGATTATGCGTTTTAAATTTAGGAAATCTTTTAATATTGGGAGTATAAGTAATATCTAATTTTTCTAATAGAGGGAGGTCAGTTAAAGCATCAATATTTTCTAGGTGAACAGCATCTGTTATTCTTAGACTCTTTAAAGAATTTAGTCTTAACTTTTTAGCAGATAAAAAAGTACCATAATATTTATAAATAACTAATTCCTCTAAATTAGTAAAATAATTTAAACCAGATAAATCTTTTAATTTGTCATCAGATTGTATCGTCATGGATTCTATATTCTTAAAGTCATTAAACTGCGTAGGTATCTCTTCTAGGTTAATTATTAATCTTAGGCTTTTAGCTTCCTTTAAGTTTTTAATTTTATTCAAATTAGTTGTGGAATCTATGATTATATAATCTCCAATGCCGTCGTTTAAATTTTTATAGGTATGACCCGGTTGAGCATAGATAAAGTTACTTATAGTACAAAACAATAAAAATGATAATAGCTCTTTCATATTATTCAATATTAAATTAAAACAGGCAATATTAATCAAATATAAAAAAGCACTATAAAAACAATACTACATTTCAATACCATTGACAAAGTATTAACGAATTTTCAAATCTTCTAATGAGTTTATAATAGACCTTATTACCAAAAATTGATTAACTTTACGTCCCGTAATGAAAAGACAATCATTTATCATAGGAATTACGGGTGGAAGTGGCTCAGGAAAAACCACTTTCATAGAAAAGTTGAGAAGTGCATTTTCGACTGAAGAATTGTGCTTGGTCTCTCAAGATGATTACTATAAACCTAGAGAAGAACAACAGACTGATGAGAATGGCATCAAAAACTTTGACCTACCTGAGTCTATCGACCGCAAGGCTTTCTATGAAGACATCAAAAAATTGATAGAAGGAAAAACCGTACAGAAAGAAGAATACACCTTTAATAATGAATTAAAAACACCTAAAATGTTGACCTTTAGTCCTGCTCCAATTATAGTGGTAGAAGGTTTATTCGTCTTTCATTTTAAAGAAATATTTGACCTGTTCCATCTTAAAGTTTTTATTGATGCTAAAGAAAATTTAAAAGTCATCAGACGCATCAAACGCGACCGTGTAGAACGTAATTATCCGCTTGATGATGTACTTTATCGCTATGAAAATCACGTATTACCTACCTTTGAAAAATATATACTTCCTTATAAACCCAATGCCGATATTATTATTAATAATAATACCCACTTTGAAAATAGCCTAAAACTATTGAAGGGTTTTATTTGTAATGAACTTATGAATAATAAGTAGTGAGTAGTGAGTAGTGAGTAAAAAGATAAAGAGATTTCTTTATTTTCTTTTTAGATAAAATGCAGAACCATCTATACTTATAAAATCATCATTATCTAAATTAATACTTCTGCTATGAATCATATAGTTTTCATTTATCTCGTGGAGAGACAATAATTCCCAATCATAACTTCCATTTTCTCTTTTCATTCCTAATAATCTAATCTTTTCATTAATTACATATACATAAATCTTCCCTATAATAACTTCAGGGTATCTGGGGTCTTTAAACTTCAATTCAAATTCTAAATCTTCATTTATATTTAAGGAAGGATAACCAATATAAATCCTTTTTATACTCTTATCCTTTTTAATTTCTTTTTTAAACGCCTCAAAATCATCATAGAAAATCCAAGAACCTATTAATAAACTTTTAAATTCATTATTTACTTTTTTTATATTCACATCTATATTTTTCTTAATAGTATAGATATTTCCATCTAATGTTGAGTACCCCTTAATTTCTTCGTTATTTATTTCATTTAGAACAATATAATTGTAGGCATTTCTAGAATCATGTAAACTTATTCCTTTGATATGATCTAATTCAAATAAAATGGTATTATTATATTTTTCAAATCTATATTCAATATTTCCATAACGAATTGTTTCATCCTTAATAAAAAACTCTACATCATTATTATCAAAATTATTAAAATACAAACCATCTATAAAAATCGAATCATTTTTGGAAATCACTAATTCAAATCTGTCTATATTAAAAAAACTATCTAATAGAATTTCCTCCTTAAATGACAAATCTGACTTCACCATTAAATATTGTCCTCCATATTTATTTTTAACCTTTATAACATTTGGATTTTGCCATTCAATTTCTAATGAATCTATTAGAATGTTCCTATCATACATATAAATGAAAGAATTATTTTCTTTATATGTTAAGTTGTGAGTTTTTTCTAAATTTTGCTCTATAAACTTTTGGACTATTAATTTATTATTTGATTTGAAATTAAATACTTCAACATTATACCTTGAAAAATACTGTACCCACTCCCCTTCCAAATTATTTTGGGCATAGATATTCAAGCTTATTAATAGTAATATGAACAATGATAGGTATTTCATGATGAATGGTATTTTTATTATTAATAATAAAAAATATAAAAAACAATAAATAATAAAGAGAATTCTTTATTATCAATTAACAATATCATCAAAATATTTATACAGTTAAAACATATACTCTAATCTAAAAGTCAAAAAGTGAATGAGTAGGGATTGTTTTTGAGCTTCTTTTTTAACAATATCATTCATAGAACGCGTGACTCTTGCGGTAACACCCCATTTTTCTCTAATAATATAAGTCGCTCCTGCAAGGATATTGACTTGATTTCCTCTAAAATCTTCTGGTAAGTAGAAGACATTTTCATTGGGTTTAGCTGACAATAATCGACCATAAGACGCCCCTGCATGAAAATCTATATTCCATTCTTTATAATAGGCAATAATGGGTATTTCTACAAAATTAAAATGAAAAACACGCTCTATACTATTAGGGTTATTGAAACCAATATTAGAACGGCTGCCTTGTTGGCTCAACAACATTTCTAGGTGCATGGTAAATTTAGGGTTTTTAAATCCCTGATACTTGGCTTTCAAACCAGTATTCAAACCCATTTTGTCATAACCGCCCATATTATCTCCATCCATTTGGGAGGCATTCAAGCCCAAGACCAAACCCAATCCAAATACTCTATCACTTTTAGCGGGCTCCGTATCTTGAGCATCCATATTATTTATTAAAAATAAGATGATTAAAAATTGGATAAAATGTATTTTCATAATTAATATTTTAATATATTAGCGATATTGAGCATAATGGAATGAAATCCCAATACAAAAGTAAAAAAATTATAGCGTGAAATATACAAAGCATCAGTTAAAAAAAATTCAAGAATTATTTGAAGAACTAGGATATGAAGTTCGATTTGAAAAAGGTAATTTCCAATCAGGTTATTGCTTGGTAGAGCATAAAAACGTGGCTATAGTCAATAAGTTTTTTGATACAGAAGGACGCATTAATGTTCTTTTAGATATTTTATCTAATATTGGCGTTAAGCAAGAAGAACTCAGCGATGATTCCGCTAAATATTTTAGAAAACTCATGAAACTATCACAAGAAGAAGAATAGTGAAAATTACATTTTTAGGAACGGGTACTTCTCAAGGCATTCCTGTAATTGGATGTGAATGTCATACTTGTATTTCTACTTCAGATAAAGATAAAAGGTTACGTGTTTCTTGTTGTGTTGAAGTCAATGATAAGCGAATCGTCATTGATGCGGGTCCAGATTTTAGGCAACAAATGCTAAAAATAGGAGGGCAAGAAATCCATGCTGTTCTTATTACTCATGAACACAATGACCATGTTGCAGGTATTGATGACGTAAGACCTTTTAATTTCAAGTACCATAAAAACATGCCTATTTATTGTTTAGAAAGGGTTGCTAATGAGATTAGAAGTCGATACAATTATATTTTTAAGGAGCAACAATACCCTGGTGCTCCTCAAATCACACTCCACCAAATTCAAGCAGGAGTATCTTTTGAATTTGAAGGAATCACAATTCAAACCATTGATATTTTACATGGAGAGTTACCCATTTTAGGATTTAGAATTGGAAATTTTGCTTATTTGACCGATGTAAAAACAATTGACGAAAGTCAATTTTCGTTTTTAAAAAATCTAGATGTAGTGGTCTTAAATGCACTAAGAAAAGAGGCACATCACTCTCACCTCACACTTGAGGAAGCTATAGAAATGGCTCAAAAAATCGGAGCTAAACGAAGCTATTTCACTCATTTTAGTCATCATTTAGGCAGACATGATGAGATACAAAAAATGCTTCCCAAAAATATCTTTGCTGCTTATGATGGTTTGGAGGTAGAAATGTAAAAAAGAAGCCGCAAGAAAAATTCTTGCGACTTCAAAGGCTTAGCTTAACCAACTTGTTTTAATTTTTCCATTGGTAATACTTTGGACTGGGTGTGTTTTTTTACTTTTATTTTCTTTTTATTTTTCAACTGAAATGAGATTCCCATCATACAAGAAAATACAATTATAAATCCTAGATAATACATCCATATTTGCCCTGTAAATAGTCCAATCGTTACTACTGCCATCATTAAATAAAACCTAAGTAAAACAGATTGAAAACTCAATTGATACATTTTGATATTCATAATAAGTTATTTTTTTAATTGATTGTAATATTAATTTTTTCATTTTTATTAATTATTAATTTTTCATTCAATATAGGTAGATATAACAATAAATAACCTTCGCTAAATTCAGCTCTAATCTTATACCTATCTATATTTGCTGGAATAGTAATATTCCGTTTGTAAGATGAATATTTAAAAATTTTATTCAATGTCTTACTAGCATATTTTTGTTCTAATTCTTCTTTCTTTTCATAAAGAATTACTAATGAATTTCCATCGATTTGAATAGAAATATCATCTTTCCAATCTGGTAAAATATCCAGTTGTATTTTATAAGCATTATCTAACTCTATTGCACTCATATCTATTAAACACGTTTCCATTTTATAACAAGTAGAAAAAAGCTGATTCTCTAAGAGTCCATCTTTCATTATTTCTGAAAAAGAAAACTCACCTTGTCTTTTTAAATTAGTTGATATCATGTTTTATAGTATTGTTATTATAATAATTTATAAAAAAAATTCTTTATTAATTAAGTACAAGTTACACATATTGTATATCATACAAAATGATCAAAATCATAGAGAAACATGATTATTATCAAGTTTACCCTCTACTTCTTCAATTAATTGATTGATAATATCAAAAGTGGTAACTATTCCTACCAATTTATCTTTTTCCATTACTAATACTGCGTGGAACAAATTTCTTTGAAATACTTTTAATACAGCAGCAATAGAATCATTAGGAGCAACTTTTGCTAATCCTGTAGTCATAATATCCTCTACATGAAAAGCATTTAATCTACTTTTTTCTAAAATATCATCATATTGATTGAATTGTTTCTTTTGCATTAGTAACAAATCGGATTTACTAAGCATCCCTACCAATTCTCCCTCTTGAATTACAGGTAGATGATGAATATTTTTTTTATCCAATAATTCTTTGATATAGGATAATTTATCTTTTGGATGTACTGTTATTGGGTTGGGTGTCATAATTGAGGAAATTGGACTATAAATTTTCATAATTTTTTAGATTTAATTATTAGATGTTATTAAAAAAAGAAGAGGTGAATAAAGAGGTAAAAATTGATTTTGATAATTTAACACAGTATTATTTATGCTCCATTCACCTTCTTCTTATAACACAGGATAAAGAATTTTCTAACTATCTATTTCATTAAAAATCATTAAAGGAACAGGACAATCAAAAATTATTTTTTTAGTAGCACTATTGTGCATTAAATCAATGAAGAACCCTCTTTCTTTTCTAATCATACAAACCAAATCTGTACTATGTGTAGCGACATAGCCTATTAGGCTTTTTTTCAAATCATTATTCTGGCTAATAAAGTATTCATTCGACAATTCCAAAATAGAATCGCTAAATTGTTGAGCATGTGCTGGTTCTAAAGAATTCACCATTTTAAAGGTGGTAATTTTAGCCATTGCTCTGTTGGAAATATTTAAAATAAGAGACATGATATTTTTATTATCAAATTTTAAATTATCTACTGCTAATACAATGTGTTCCAATTTAAAATGAGTATAATTTTCGGGAATTGCTATTACAGGTACTTTTGTAATAGTGATAAGTCTTGAAGCAACGCTTCCCCATATAGCACCTTTTAATGCTCCTGCTCCCTTAGTCCCCATTATTATCATATCCGCATTATTTTTTTTAGCAATGTATGCTATTCCCTCTGCTGGATAATCGCTGACTATATGCGTAAAAACACCATCTTGTTTATCAAGTCTTCTCTGAGTTTCTTTTGCCAAATTGTTGATTACTTTTTCAGCATCTTCTCTTATTATATCATTAATAGAAATGAACATATCTGCCCTATTAGAAACATGGTAAGTATGAACTAAGTGAATTTCTGCTTCAAAAAGATTAGCAAACTCTATTGCATAATTTAAGGCGTTATCTGCGTTTTTCGAAAAATCTGTTGGTACTACTATCCTTCTCATGTTTAGTTATTTTATTGTTAAAAAATATTATTTATTGTCTTTATGAAAAATCAAAATTGGTTTTTTAATATTCAAAACCATTTTTTTAGTTTGACTTTTATGAAATAAAGAGGCGATAGCGTTTTTTCGATAAGGCGTCATGACAATTAAATTAATATCATTTTGTTCAGCATAATTATTCAATCCATCTACAATAGATGGATTATATAATTGGTGAATATAAAATTGAATTTCAGGATATTTTGTCTTGTATTTTTCTAGTATTTTATCAATATTTGGTTTTCTAGGCTCATCTCCATTTTGAACTATTTCAACTAGGTGTATTTCTTGGTATTTATCATGAATATATGACTGTAATATCTCATCAATATTTTCTTCTTGAAACAAATCATCTTCACATGCAACTAATACATTTTTAAAGGCTGTATTTCCACTGTAATGATTAGGAATTAATAGTACAGGGCAATTGGCATTTTGAGCCACTCCAGAAGAAACACTTCCTAGGAGATGGTCTACAAGACCATGTTTTCCAGAAGACCCCATTATAACAAAGTCATAATCTTTAGAATAAGTATTAATCACTTGAACAGGAAACCCTACTTCATATATAATATTAGGAAAATCACCGCTGTCAAATACTTGAAGGATTTTATTCTTTAAGGATTGTATCCTTGATTCTCTCAAGCTCTCTACAGTATGAGTCATAATGGGTTCATTCGTATCTAAAAAACCTGAACCTACATGTAATACCGTAATTTGAATATTGCTTTTTTCTTCCAATTGTTTGACAAATAATAGAACATCATTGGAAACATCGATATGGTCAATTGGCACTAAAACTTGTATCCTTTTATTTTTTGGTTGATTATACTCTTTAGGTAATTCATATTTTTTTAATGAGTTTTCAATTTCTTCTTTACTAGGAATACGTCCTTGAGAAATTATTTCATCTTCAATAATTAATGAAGGAATCCCAGACACATCGTATTTCAATATATTTTCATAATTATTGACTACCTCTAGTTGAATTGGCGTAGTAGAATTTTTAATATGCTCTTCAATCAGCTTTTCTACCATATTTACTTGCTTACCCATTCCTAATAATTTAATCACTAACATATTTAATAATATTTTTAAGATTATTTATGATTACAAATTTATGGGCTTATTTTGTCCTATTAAATGATTAAAATCAGGCTTAAAAATGATTATTATCAATTTTTGATGATAAGATCTATTAGTCATAGATATTTTCATATATTAGCTTTCATATTAGACTTTATCAATAAAAAATAGCATTTTGGACTTTTCTAATAATAACTCTAATGAAGACTTATCTCTATTATCTGCCTTATTTAATGGTGCGGTGGATGGTATTATTATTATCAATAATAGAGGAACTGTATTGTCCATCAATCCTGCTTCACTAGAATTATTTGGTTATACCAGTGATGAGATTACAGGGAATAATATAAAAATGCTCATGCCAGAACCCTATCATTCAGAACATGATGGCTATATCCATAATTATAAAAAAACAGGAGTTAAAAAAATAATAGGAATTGGAAGAGAAGTAAAAGGAAAAAAGAAGGATGGTACAGTTTTCCCTTTCTTATTAAGCATTTCTGAGGTCATACATTCTGGTGAAAAATTATATACTGGTATCATTCATGATATTTCTGATATTAATAATATTAATAAAGAATTAATTGATAATAAAAACAAATTTCAAGCAATTATTGAAACAGCTGTCGATGGCATTATTATTATTAACAATAAAGGAATTATTCAAGAGTTTAATGATGCTGCATCAAAACTTTTTTTATATACAGCAAACGAAGTCATTGGAAGAAACATAAAGATGTTAATGCCTGAACCCCATCATTCAAAACACGATTCCTATATTCAAAATTATCACAGGACTAGTAATCCGCAAATTATAGGAATTGGAAGAGAGGTAGAAGGAAAGAAGAAAGATGGTACTTTGTTTCCATTCAGTTTAGGAGTCAGTGAATTCATTGTTGATGGTGTCAAATATTTTGCTGGAATCATTCACGACTTAAGTGAACAAAAAAGAGCAGAACAAGAAATTAAAAAATTAAACGAAGAATTAGAACAAAAAATACAAGAACGAACTGAAGAATTGGCTAACGTAGTCAATAAACTCTTATCTACTAATAAATTATTAAAACTAGAAGTTAAAGAAAGAAAAGAAATAGAAGAAGAACTCAAAGAAAATAAAGAAGAGCTAGAGAAATTATTAGAAAAAGAAAAAGAATTAAATGAACTAAAGTCTAGATTTGTATCTACTGCTTCTCATGAATTTAGAACGCCTTTAAGCACAATTCTTTCTTCCGTTTCTTTGATTGGAAAATACATTAAAACGGAACAACAAGATAAAAGGGAAAAACATATTGATAGGATAAAATCTTCGGTACATTATCTAAATGGTATATTGAATGATTTCTTATCTATTTCAAAAATTGAAGAAGGAAATACTCAAAACAATCCTCAAATAGTTTTATTACAGCGTTTTATTGAAAACATTATTGATGATATTCAATTAACCCTAAAAAAAGGACAAACTATCAATTATAAATCCAAGCATTTGACAGAAAGTATTTCAATTGACCCTAAGCTATTAAAGACCATTTTATTTAATTTATTATCGAATGCTAGTAAATATTCTAATGAAAATGAAGAAATTGTATTTTCATTAGAAATCAAGAACAAATCATTATCAATCACTATCCAAGATAATGGAATAGGAATTCCTCAAGCAGACCAAATACATTTATTCAGCAGATTTCACAGAGCAACTAATGTCAGCAATATAAAAGGGACAGGATTAGGACTCAATATCGTAAAAAAATATGTTGATTTGATGCAAGGAAATATTCAATTTGAAAGCAAGTTAAATGAAGGTACTACTTTTTATGTAAACTTACCAATAGATGAATAATGAAGAAGATATTAATAATAGAAGACACCTTTGAGGTAAGAGATAATTTAGAAGAAATTTTAGAATTGGCTGGTTATGATGTTGTATCAGCTGAAAATGGTAAAATTGGTGTTAAGCTAGCATTAGAACAGTCCCCTGACTTAATTCTATGCGATGTGATGATGCCTGAATTAGATGGTTTTGGTGTGGTCAAAATTCTTTCTTCTAAACCTGAAACAGCGGACATCCCTTTTATTTTCTTAACTGCTAGAGCAGATAAACAAGATTTTAGGAAAGGAATGAATTTAGGAGCAGATGATTATATCACTAAGCCATTTGATGATGTAGAGCTTCTAGATGCGATTGAAATGCGTCTAAAAAAAAGTGAAAAAATAAAAAATTCATTTGATGGTAATCCAAGTAGCTTTAATTCTTTTTTAGATACTGCAAAAAGTGAATTAGCTTTAAGAAAACTAACATTAAATAGAGAACATAGAAGCTTTACTAAAAAATCCGAAATATATACTGAACATTCACACCCTCGTTATTTATTCTTTATACACACAGGCAAAATAAAGACTTTCAAAACTAATGAGTGGGGCAAGGAGCTCATTACTAATATTTATCGAGCAGGAGAATTCTTAGGATACGAGTCTTTAATTAAAAATGAAAAATATAATGATAATGCAACTGCTTTAGAAAATGTAGAACTAAGTTTAATTCCCAAAGATGAGTTTTTAGATTTATTATATAGCAACAAAGAGTTATCTGCAAAATTCATTAAAATGTTAGCTGATAATATTTATAATAAAGAAGAAAAATTATTAAAATTAGCTTATGATTCTATTAGAAAAAGAGTCGCCAACGCCTTAATCGAACTAAATGAACGATATGAAAATGAAGGCATACAAATTATGAGAGATGACTTAGCTGCTCTCATTGGTACTGCCAAAGAAACTGCTATTAGAACACTTTCTGAGTTCAAAGAGGACAAAATTATAGAAATTCAAGCAGGCAAAATAAAAATACTTGATTTGAATGCTCTCAAAAACCTGCCTAGTTAATCATTCTAATACGCATCCGTATCGG
>JAHDBK010000020.1:0-5308 GCA_020630455.1 Saprospiraceae bacterium | reverse complement strand
TTGAATGCTCTCAAAAACCTGCCTAGTTAATCATTCTAATACGCATCCGTATCGGTGTATTTTTCAATGTGGATTGGTATAATATTCTGCCTCTACTTCGTATATCCAATTACCTTCATTTCAACTCGTCGATTGGCTGCTTGATGTTCTTCTGATACGGCATTGGGGTATACCATTTGAGTATTGCCATAACCTTTGTGTCTAATTCGATTAGGGTCGATTCCATTTTCTACCATATATTCATAGATGACTTCGGCTCTTCTTTTAGCGAGATTAATACTCCATTCAGGTACATCTTTAGGTTTAGTTCTAGGATAGTTGATATGTCCTTGAATTTCAACAATCGCTGTTTTATTTAATTCTAAACTTTTTCTTACTCGTTCTAATTCTGGTATTGACTTGGGCAATAATTTAGCTTGATTACCATAAAAATAAAGGTTTTTGAGGACTAATTTAGTACCCTTTTTAATAGGTTCTAAGTAAATTTCAAACTCTTGAGCTTCTCCTATTAATACCTCTATATTTTCTGTTACATGAAAAAAACCTTCTGCATAAAAACTAAAATCATAAGCTATCTTTTCATCTATATTAAAAATAAATAAAAATTCTCCATTATTATTTACAGGAACATCTTTTTCCAATATTTTTTCACCTAATTGATATGTAATTGTTGCCTTAGTTAATGGATTCGAATTTTCTTTATTCTTAACCTTAAAGTTAATAGTAGTTTGAGGTTTTGGAGGTTTAGAAATAGGAACAATCTCTTCAACTACTTCTTCGACAATCGGTTCTTCTTCTATAACTTCCTCAATAATCTGAACTTCCTCAATTGGTATGGTATTCACTTGATATACTTTGATTTCTACCCTACGATTGAGTTGTCTTCCTTGGTCGGAATCATTATCTGCAATGGGTGTATTTTCTCCTTCATAAGAAGAAATAAAAGGAATACGTGGCATGCCTTTTTGAGCTAAATAAACAATAACAGAATTGATTCTTCTTTCCGATAATTGGTCATTATTTTGATTTGTACCTATGGCATCTGTGTGTCCAGACATTTTGATATACCCATTAAAATCATCCGTAAATGAATTAGAAATATCATCAAGAATATTTTGTTGGTCATTGCGAATATCATCTTTAGCAAAATCGAAATATACCGTTTTTTGAGTGAGCAAAATCGTATCTCCCGATTGAGCATATAGCTGAAAGGATAATACAACCCCTAATAATAGCATTAATTTCTTCATATTGATTCCTTTTTTTAACATAACGTCATTTTGAGCTAGAGTTACATATTTTTATAAAATATATTTTTATAAGTTATGAAATATAAAGAAATTTCTTTATTTTTTAACAAAAAAGAGATTTCCTATATATATAAGAAATCTCTTTTTACAGAA
The DNA here is from genome assembly GCA_020630455.1 of Saprospiraceae bacterium. Lineage (GTDB taxonomy): Bacteria > Bacteroidota > Bacteroidia > Chitinophagales > Saprospiraceae > JAHDCE01. Next base: position 3,905 of record JAHDBK010000020.1, on the reverse strand, counting down.
TATCATCTAAAAAATTCTTTTAGGAATCAACTATTTTAATGAAATGGATCAGAGTACATTTCTTCATTAATATATTCATAATCAGTTAATGTATGTAAAAATGCTTCGAGGGCATCTAATTCTAATTCTGAAAAATTAAAACGAGTTGGAGTTCCTCCATTACTAGGATTCCACCAAGGATTGTTTTCTATTTCTACAAATTCATCCGTTAAAATCCAAGACAAATTAGGATGTTGAATAATACCTGTGTTATAATGGTTCAAAACTTCTCTTAATGTATTATATCGACCATCATGCATATAAGGTGCAGTTAGTGCAATATTTCTAAGTCCTGGAATTTTAAAACTCCCATTACTTGATTCTTCATCTCTAAAAGCACCTATACCTTTGTCCGCATAATTCAATTCTAAACCAATATTAGCAGCACCAGAGCTTCCTCCCAAATTCCTACCACCATGACAATTACTACACCTACCCTCTGTAAAAAATATAGATTCTCCTATTAATTCGGAGGCTGACAATTGTGCTTCTCCTTTTTGATATAAATCATATTTTGATTCAAAACTTACCAATGAACTCAAGAAATCAGTCATTGCTATTTCAATTTTTTCAGCACTTACTTCTGTATTTCCAAATGCATTATTAAACAATTCTGGATAATAAGTTGTATTTGAAATTCGCTCAACGACATCTTCTGGTTTTTCAAAACCCATTTCTATGTGGTCTGTTATCGGTTGAAAAATAAGATCTTGTAATTCAAAAGTTCTTCTATCCCAAAAAAATGCACTGTATCCAAAAATGTTTGATAGTGCAAGTGAATTACGCCTTGACTCCGTCACATTCACTCCTGTACTGAATGCTTTATTATCAGCAAAACCTAAATGTTGTTGGTGGCATGAAGCACAAGAAACAGACTTGTTTTTAGATAAATTTTTATCATAAAATAAGACTCTTCCTAAAGTAGCTACTTCGTTATCAACTGATACAAAATTCACAAAAGCATCATCTAATCTCTGATTATAATCAAATACTTCTTCAGGTAATTGAGGTGTTTTTTCTTGTACTAAATTATCCTTACAAGAAATTATTGTTATTAGACTAACGATAAAAAATATAAATAAATAAAGATTTTTCATGGCAATTTAAATTTAGAAATGAATGACAAAATAAAGTGTTGTAGGTAATAATAGATCTATATCAAGCTCTGTACCTGTGCTTTCATTTTCACCATCAATATGAGTCATTAAAATTGAGCCTTTAGCTTGAAAAGAAGACTCCGTGAGTAAACTTAGTCTTTTATTTATAAAAAATTGAATGCCTCCAACTGCTGCTAAGCCAAAACCTATTTCATTATCTCTTACAGAGTTATCTCCACCAATTGTTGAAGTTTCTAATTGAGAAAAAGAATTTAGAAAATCCCCACCTGTATAGGCTAACCATTTGGGTGACAATAGAAATCTTTTTTCTAGACCTATTCTTAAATCCAAATTAATACGATTAGAATGAAGACCATTAGAAGAAGGACTGTTTCGTACATTTACCCCCATCCCTAAGCCCATTCTTAAAGCTGTATTTTTTTCATTGATTCTTTTATAGGTGAAAATATAGGGACTTGTACCAATATTATTATTAGAAAATGATAAAAATTGTTTTACAAAAAAAGTAGAATTAAAACCAAATTCTCTTTGGATTTTTTCACCTTTAGAATCTTCTGCTGTTGACTCATCTTGTGCATTTACATTGAATAAAAGTCCTAAGAATAAACTTAAAAAAATAATTTTTTTCATGATGCTTAATTTTGATTATTTAATAATATAGTCATATTACTAGGGCAAAATGGTTGGGTTTTTAAGTATTTAATTATAAATTTAAAGAAAAGTAGTATATAAAATTGTATCTTTTCATAAATTTAACATCCTGTTAAACATTACTAATATATTTCATTAATTATTAAATGAGTATGATATTTGTAGTAATTAAATCATATATATAAGAAAACTCTTCGATAAAAAATGACAAAAGCAAATACGATAATAACAATTTTTCTTTATTTTTTCTTGAGTTCTTTATCTGCTCAATCTGTTTTTTTTGATTATAAAACTTTTAAAAAAACAGATGGCTTATCACTTTCAAGTGATGCTAAAGTGGTTAAAAACAAAATAGAATTGACTCCTGCTCAAAAAAACAGAAGAGGAGGTGTTTGGTTTGCTGATAAAAAAATCCCTGTTTCTGATACTTTTCAAATTGAGTTTTGCTTTAGAATTCATAAAAATGGTGGCAGTGGTCCATCAGGAAAAGGAGGAGAAGGATTGGCTGTTGTGATTCACAACAATGAATATCATGCAAAAAATGGTAGTAAGGGAGAAGGGCTTGGTTATGCAGGCATTCCGAATAGCATCGCTATAGAATTTGATGCACAAGATACAGAAGATATGGAGGCACAACATATCAGCGTTCAAACCAATGGAGTAGATGAAAATTCATTTGAAAAGGAATATTCCATTGCTGCTATGAAATTAGAAAAATTGGATTTAAAAGATGGGAAGCTACACCATGTTAAGATATCGTATAGCAATTATCAGATGTCTATATTTGTTGATAATAAAAAAATATTGAGATTTCCTTTTAATATTCTTCATCATATCAATTTAGATTCGGGAAAAGCATGGGTAGGAATTTGTGCTGCAACTGGCGACACTTATGCTGTTCATGAACTTTCTTGCTTTACGATGCAAAGCACTCAAAAGAAAATTACTTACGAAGAAGGAAGAGAAGTGAGTAATACTAAAAAAATGACCGTTCAGACCAAAATATTAAAGATTAGAGTCTGGGATAATAATCAAGAAGATGGTGATATTATTTCTATTAAATTAAATGATAAATGGGTAATTCGACATTTTACACTTTCAAATGCTGGGGATGAATTTGAAGTAGAATTAGAAGGGCAACTGAATTACCTCATTGTTCATGCTCATAATTTGGGAAGTATTCCACCTAATACTTGTTCGGTAGCGATACTTGGAGAAAATGGTCAACAAGAAGCTACGCTCCGTTCTAATATGCAAGTGAGTGATGCTTTGACATTAGAATATCATAAAAAATCAAAAAAAGAAGATAAAATTAAAGAAAAAGGAAAGAAAAAATAGATTAGTATGCCAAGAAGATATTATGCTGGACAATTATTGAACAAGGCCGTTCAATTATCAAAAGATGAAATCAATTTAGCTAGAAAGCATAATTTATCTTCATTTCTTTTAGTGGCTTTTTATGGTGTAGGAATTTTCTTTTTATTTTTTAATATAATTCCTCAATTCATTTACCTTACTCCTCTTACTTTGCTATTATCAATAGGCTTAGTGATTTATTCTCATCCTGATAAGGACAAAAGATTATATATATTTTTAGGCATTATTTATATTCTTGGCTTAGGTATAGAACTCATAGGTGTGAGTAGTGGGTTGATTTTTGGTGAATACCAATATGGAAGCGTTTTGGGTCCAAAAATATTGGGAACTCCTCTTATGATTGGAGTCAATTGGGCAATGCTTATTTATAGTACAGGAGTGGTTTTAGATTGGTTAATACCAGAAAGGAAATTAATTCTAAAAGCAATCATGGGGGGCTTAATTTTAGTAAGTTTAGATATTTTAATTGAACCTGTTGCGATGATTTATGATTTTTGGACTTGGGGAGGAGATAATATTGTCCCTATTCAAAATTATGTTGCTTGGTTTGTATTATCATTTTTATTTTTAATAATTTATCAATTATTCTATAAAAATATAAAAAACAATGCTGCATTTACCCTATTAATACTTCAATTTATCTTCTTCTTTTTATTGAGGATTACTTGGTGATTTAGTACATCTCAAATTATTTCAACAAGGCTAGTATTTTCAATATTG
>JAHDBK010000019.1 GCA_020630455.1 Saprospiraceae bacterium | reverse complement strand
TTATTTATTGCTATATAAATTTAAATATTTTAAAAAATAGTTTTAAATTTACAAGTAAATATTATACCTTTGCACAGCTAAATTGACAAGTTCTTTAAAATGGAAAGTTTAAAACAATATTCCATACCATTAAAATCATTAGGAAATAAATTATATTCTTTTGATTTTCAAGTAAATAAAGAGTTTTTTACTCATTTTGAAAACAGTATGGTAGGTGATGGTTGTTTTGACATAAAAGTAGAAGTAGATAAAAGGTCGAGCGTCATAGATTTTCAATTTATAATTGATGGTACTATCAAGACGCAATGTGACCGATGTTTAGTTCAGATAAATTTACCAGTAAAAGGAAATTTTGATATCTTGGGTAAATATAAAGAAGGAGAAAGTGAAGAAATTGAAGTAATTCATATTCATCCTATGGCAACTTCTTTAAATATAGCTCAATATATATATGAATTCATCAGTTTATCTATTCCTATGAGTCAAAATTATGACTGTCAAGCAAATGAAAATCCTCCTTGTGATGAGGAAATGTTGGATTATCTAGATGGAGAATATGAAGAAGAGGAAATTGAAGAAAAAAATGATGATAATCCATTCAAAGAAGTATTAAAAAATTTAAAGATTGATAATAAATAAAATATTAAGCAATGGCACATCCTAAGAGTAGAATATCAAAACAAAGAAAAAGAAAGCGTCGTACTCATAAAAAATTAACAGCACAACAAGTTCAAATCTGTAATGAAACAGGTGAACCGCATTTACGTCATAGAGCATATGAAACAGCTGACGGAGCACTTTACTACAAAGGTAAAGTTCTTATTGCTGCAGAAGAAGATGTAGACGACACAGAATAAAAAAGTTTATAAATAAAATATTTCCCTGTTCGATGTTGCTGTCGTTCAGGGCTTTTTTATTTTTGATGAATAGTTACATTAATAATTCATATATTCCCTTCCCAAAATAAATATATATACTAAATAGTACCAATTCTCCTATGAATATCCCTGCAATCATATTTCTATAAGGCATCTTTACAATAGCTGCTAAATAACAGATTAATTCAGTGGGGACGGGCGGAAAAAAAGCCCATGCAATCACTATCCAAGTAGCTTTTGGACTCTTTAATCTTTCTAACCAAATCCCTACTTTGTCTTTATGTTTTTCTAATAAGTAATCTCCATAACCTAACCAATCAGAGAAATAATATAAAAGAGTCGCTGAAAATACAATACTTGCCATAGCAATAGACAATACAAGAACAGGATTATCAGGAAATAGTAAAATACCTGCAAAAACAAATGGAGTACCAGGAATTAAAAAAAAGCCTCTTATCATAAATATTACGATATAAACAATCAACATTTCTTCCTTGAATTGTTGAACGAAATTGACCATATATTCTGGCTTTAAAACATCAGGATTCAATAAAGCATAAACGACTAATGAAATGATGATTAATAACCAGATGACAAAAAGGATGTTTTTAAATTTTTTAAACAAAATATTAGTTTTAGTAAATAATGATATTTTTGCTATACTTAACTTATAATAAATTTCTATATTGTATATTTAATAAATAGTATCCTAACAAGAACAATTTTATAGATTAATAATATAAATAAATATACAAATACTTTCAATGTTTGATATGAAAAAAATAAATGCTCATGGGCATCTTCTACCAGAACCCCATCAGATTCCTCAATTTATGAAAGATAAAAAAGTCTTTTGGATTGATAATGATAGACGATTTATGAGACAAGGTAACTGGAAAAGACCCATTACAGACCCTAGTTTCTTTTTGAGAGAAAAACTTGAATGGATGGATGAAAATAAAATTCAACATGAAGTTATCCTCAATTTATCTCAATTGTATGCCAATGGAATGGAAAAAGATATGTGTCGAGATGTGATTCGATTTCAAAATGATTTTAATGCTCAGGTACAAGCAGAAAATCCAAAAAAAATTACAGCTGGCTTTGTGGTTCAAGCATTATATATAGATGATGCTCTAAAAGAAATAGAACGATGTGTTAAACAATTCAATCTACAATTATTGTGTCTTCCTACTCATTATATTAATAATCAAGGCAAATGGCAATCAACCGCTCATCATGATGTAGATCCAATATGGGATTTAGCCAACAAATATGGTTTAGCTGTAGAAATACATCCTTATGATGCTCCCAAGATGATTGCTTTAAAAGATGAATATTGGCGTTTTCATTTGATTTGGATGTGTGCACAAACAGCAGACCATTATCACATTTTTTCTACTAGGAATTTAGCACAAAAATATCCTAATTTAAGGACTTGTTATGCTCATGGAAATCAATTTGGACAAATTGGATATGGTAGAAGAATTCAAGGCTATGAAGGACGACCAGATTTATTTCCTAATGCCAGCCATCCTTCTTCAAATATTCAAGCTCAAAATGTATTTTTTGATACTTTAGTACATGATGTTTATTCTTTTAGATTATTGCTAGATAGACAAGGAGTAAATCAAATAGTAGCGGGATTAGATGACCCATATCCACTAGGAGAAATGGAAGGTGTAGGTAATTGTTATCCTGGTAAAGTCATTGATGAAGCAGTATCTCATAGTTTTATTAATGATGAAGAACGACAGTTAATATGGTATCAAAATATCGAAAGATGGTTAGGTAAAGCCTTAAATTAAAAAACTGATTACAATTAAAATTTTATTGATACATAATTTAAATAATAAAAATTAGTTATTAAAGTGGTTCTTTTACTTGATAGTTATATAAATTTTTATTAAATTATAGATGTAATCAAATCATTTATTAATCAATAAAATTTATATCAATATGATGAATGAACCTTTATCTTCGATTATGACTACTGAAATAGTCACAGCCGAAGAAGACGCTAGATTATCCAAAATAAAGGATATTTTAGATAAACATCAAAAAATACATCACGTTCCGATAGTAAAAGGAAAAAAATTAGTCGGTATTTTGACTACTCATGACATCTTGAGATTCAAAAATAATCGAATTAATTTTAATAAAACTAGGGCAAAGGATGTGATGACAAAAAAACTAGCAGTATTAACACCTAATAATAAAGTAGGAGCTGCTGCAGAATTGTTCTTAGAAAATTTATTTCATGCTGTTCCCATTATTGATGAAAAGAAAAACCTATTAGGTATTGTTACTTCATTCGATGTTTTGAAATATTCTTTTAAGAAAGAATACCCTAAAAAAATGAAATGAAAGGATGTTTAAATTATTTAATTTATTAATATTAAACATACTCTAAATTAAAAAAATTGTACTTTTGGGAACTTCATAGTAAAATACATTTACTATGAAGTTCTTTTTTTAATATGTTTATTATGAAAAATAGTCACTTAATCATCTTCTTTTCAATTTTTATCTTTACTTCTTGTGATAAAGGAAATTCTTTATTTTTTGATAAAAAAAATATTGAAAATTCTTCTTGGTCTTATGATAATCAATTAAAATATTCAGTTGATATTCAAGATACTTCCAAGATTTATACCTTGTTATTAGAAGTGAATCACAGTATAGAATATGCTTATCAAAATATGTACTTTAATATAAAAACTTCATTTCCTTCAGGTAAAGAATTGACGCAAGTTATATCTACAGATTTAGCCAATAAACTAGGTGTATGGCATGGTGACTGTAAAGGCAAAAAATGTAAACTATATGTCAATCTTCAAAATAAAACCATTTTTAATGAATTAGGTAAGCACAGTTTTACTCTTGAACAATTTACAAGGGATTCTTCTTTGCAAGGAATTCATTCCATTGCTTTTAGGGTCGATGAATATCAAATACTTGAATAATTTTAGCTTGTCAAATAATAAAGTGGAAAAAAATATTTCTAATAAGTAAATAATAAAGAATTTTATTTATTATTTAATTATTGAAAAAGTCTAATGTCTATAGTCTATTATCTGATTGTCTATTATCAATGATATATATTTTTCAAAGCTGATTCTATATCACTATACTCAAATTCAAATCCTTTACCTTCTATTTTTTTAGAAGATACATTCATGCTATCTAAAACGATACTAGACATTTCTCCTAGAACAGTTTTTAGTATAAAAGCAGGTACTGGCATTAAAATTTGTTTTCCATTTTTTACTTTTTTAATAGCTTTCATCAAATCTTTATTGGTGACAGGTTGAGGAGCTACAGCATTAAAAAATCCTTGGATTGTTTCATTTTCAAGGACAAATTGAAACATTTTAGAAACATCATCTATATGAATCCAAGAATAATATTGTTTTCCATCTCCAAACCAATTGCCAAATCCATAAGGATAAGTTAATGCCATTTTTTCTAAAGCTCCTCCATCTTTGGACAAAACAATTCCAATTCTTAAACCAACTGTCCTCACTCCAGTTTTGGAAAGTAGTTGAATAGCATTTTCCCATTGATGGGTACATTCCGCTAAAAAACCTTCTCCTTTTGGACTTTCTTCAGTAAGCAATTGATCTCCTTGATGACCATAAATTCCAATTGCTGAAGCTGAAATATAGGCTTTGGGTTGTATCCTTTCTTCAACTATATATTTAGCAAATAAACTGGTCGATTTGACTCGACTATTTATACAGGTTTTTTTGTAGTTTTTTGTCCAGCGTTTTTCAGCTACATTGGCACCAGCTAAATTAATGATATAATCAATATTATCTAAGGCTTCTTCTTCTATATATCCTTTATCCAAATTCCATTGATATGTTGGATATTGAGCATCGGGTCTTGGATTCCTGCTCAAATGAATTACTTGGTAACCTTCTTGTTCGAGCAATGGGCTCAAAGTACTTCCTATCAAGCCTGTAGCACCTGCTATTAAAATTTTTTTCATCTATTAAGAATTTCTTAAAATATATTAGAAAAAATACCTATTTTATTAAAAAACACATCAAATCCATTCTAGTTGACTATTTATATTCATTAATTTTTCAATTAATGATAAAATCTAATTATTATTACACTTCAATTTAATATTATTACTAAAAAATAAAAACAATCAGGTTTATGTTTAAAAGAATATTCAGTTTTGCTCTTTTATTATCCTTTTTTGGGATGTATTTAACTTCATGTGTAGAAGAGGTAGAATCTCCAGCTACAAAGGTAAGAGTACATTGTCTAGGAGATGTTCAACATCTTAACCCTGTAACAGCAACAGACGCTCAAAGTACTATTATGGGTTTCCAAACACATCAATATTTATATACATTAGATCCCGTTTCGTATGATTATATGCCTGTATTAGCGAAACAAAGAGCTAAAGTTTATGAAGAAGAAGGAGTAATTAAATTGGATTTTGAAATTAGACCTGAAGCTAAGTGGGATAATGGAGAACAAATAACAGGTCAGGATGTGGCTTTTTCTTTAAAATTATATTTTGTTCCTGAAGCAGAAACTGGACACATTAAACCCTATTTAGATTATGTAGCGGATATTATAGTAGATGAAGCTAATCCTAAGAAATTTACGGTAGTATGTAAACGTCCTTATATGAGTGCCGAAACTTCAATTGCTGCTAATTTATATGTAATGCCTCATCATGTATACGACCCAGAAGGCGTATTAAAAGGATATTCTGTTGCAGATTTGTTAAGTGATGATGAAGCAACTAAAGGTAAATTGAAAAACGATCAAACATTAAAAGATTATGCTACTTTCTTTAAAGGACAAAAGTTCAAAAGAGAAGTTAATGAAGGTAGTGGACCATATAGTTTTGTTAGTTGGGAAACCAACCAGAGAATCAAACTAAAAAGAAAAGATAATTGGTGGGGAGATGAAGTACCTGATGCTGAAGCAAATACTTGGTTAAGAGCATATCCTCTTGATATTGATTATGTAACTATTAATGATTTGACAACTGCTGTGGTTGCTCTAAAAGGAAAAAGCCTCGATGCAATGCACTCTGTACCAAACAAACAGTTTATTGAAGATTTGAAAAATAATGATGATTTTAAAGCAAAGTATTATTTAAAAACTCCTCCATTATTTTCTTATGATTATGTGGGTATTAATATGAAAGAACCGCGTTTGGCAGATGTGAATGTAAGAAAAGCATTAGCACATTTAATGGATAGAGACGAATTAGTAAAAACAGAATTATATGGATTAGGGCAAAGTGTCAATACTTTTGTACATCCAGCATTTACGAATAGATTGAATACTGAATTAGAACCTTATGATTATAATATAGATAAAGCTAAGCAAATTTTAGCAGATGCAGGTTGGAAAGATGTTGATGGCGATGGTGTTTTAGACAAAGAAATTGATGGTGAAATGAAGTCTCTTAAATTTGTTATTGATTATAATAATGGAAACCAAAGAAGAGAAACTTCTTGTATCCTATTAAAAGCAGCTTGTGAAAAAGTAGGAATTGAATTAGAAATCTTACCTATGGAGTGGGCTTCTTATTTAGATAAACATAAGAAAAAAGAATTTGATTTATTTGTGGCGGGTTGGGTACAATCACCTAGTGAAAGTGACCCTTCTCAAATTTGGCATACTAAAAACTACGTTGATGGTTCTAACTATGTAGGTTTTGGTACACCTGAATCAGATAAATTGTTAGATGAATTAAGAATGACTGTAGATGATAGTACACGTTTCCAAATGTATAAAGATTTACAAGCTATGATTCATAAAGATGTACCTTATATCTTTTTAATTTCTCAACAGAATAGAGTAGTTGTAAGCAAAAAATATGATGCTGCACACGAAACAGGATTGCGTTCAGGTGTATTTCCTAATGCAATGGCAGCAAAAGCTGTTGAAACTCAAGATTAATTAATTTTAGGCTAATAATAAAGAGAATTCTTTATTATTAGCTTTTTTTATTGAAATTAAAAAGATAATATGTTTCAATATATTATAAAAAGAATACTCATATTTTTTCCGACATTATTTGCCATTTCTTTGGTAATATATGCTTTGAGTATTTTAGCTCCTGGTGACCCAGTTGCCAATATGTTGACGACTGCCCAAGGAGGGGAAGGAAACCAATCTGATAAGATAGCAGGGGAAGAGGCTTATATGGAGATGAGGGAAAAATTAAATCTTCATCTACCTACGTTTTATTTTAGCTTTTCAACTTCAGCACAATCAGATACCTTATACAAAATTCAAAAATTATCACATCAAGAAACCTTATCTAGATTAGCTTATGATAGTGGTAATTGGGATAATGTAAGTGCTTATTATCATGCGTTAAGGAATTTTGAGAATAAAATATATCAATTTAAACCTGATTCGGCGAGTATGGCTCCTCATACTAATATTAGAAATAACGTAGGACAGGTTTACTTTTTTCCAGAAGATGCAAAAATTAAAAATTTCATTTCTAAAATTGATAAACAATTTGAAAAAAGTGATTCTCTTAAACAAGTAATAGGAGCTGATTTTGAAAATGTAAAAACAGCTTATGCGAGTTTAAGATCGGAGACATCTACTTGGAAAAACTATATTCCAGCAATCCATTGGTATGGTACGAATAATCGCTATCATAAATGGATTACTCGGTTTATTTGTTTTGATTTTGGAATCTCCTATCAAGACCAATTAGAAATATCTAGTAAAATTGGAGATAGAATTTTTTGGACGATGCTAATCAGTATTTTGTCCATAATTTTAACGTATATTATTGCCGTTCCATTGGGTGTTTTTTCTGCTATTAATAAAGGGAATACATCTGATAATGTGACTTCGACAATCTTATTTATTCTATATTCATTGCCTAATTTCTGGATTGCTACTTTATTGATTAATTATTTATGTAATCCAGAGTATTTACAATGGTTTCCTTCATTTGGGGTAGGGAGTGATTTAGTAGAAGGGAAATCATTCTTTCAAGCTTTAATGATTAGAGGTTGGCATATCATTTTGCCTTTAATTTGTTGGACTTATGGTAGTTTAGCATTTTTATCTAGACAGATGAGAGGAGGGATGCTTGGTGTTTTAAGGCAAGATTATATTAGAACAGCCAGAGCCAAAGGATTGGATGAAAATAAAGTGATTTGGAAACATGCTTTTAGAAATTCATTATTACCAGTCATTACTTTATTTGCCAATGTATTTCCTTTAATGATTTCTGGGTCCATTGTAATAGAAATGATTTTTACCCTTCCGGGAATGGGTAAAATGTTAGTTGATGCAATGATATATCAAGACTTCCCTGTGGTATTTACAGTGGTGATGATGGTAGCAGTATTGACTATGATAGGATATTTGATTGCAGATATATTGTATGCATTTGTAGATCCTAGGATTACATATTCTAGTAAAAAATAAAGAATATTCTTTATTATTTTATAAAAAAGATATTATTATTCAAAATATGTTTTTTTGGAAAAAAAATAAAAATGAAAACCAAAACGGCGAATTAGACCAAAGCTATTGGGCTTATGTCAAGCGTCAGTTTAAGAAAAATAAAAGGGCTTTATACTCTTTATATTTAGTTATATTTTTGGCATTTATTGCTTTATTTGCCGATTTTATTGCTAATGATAAACCACTCCTATGTAGTTATCAAGGGAAAGTATCATCGCCTGTATTGAGGTCTTATGCTGTAGATATGGGCTTAATGAAATGGCAAGAAGGTTTCTTGAATATACAATTTAGTGAATTGGAATATGATTGGGCAATGTGGCCTCCTATACCTTATAGAAATACCACATTAGATGCCTATAATTCTAGGTTTAAATCTCCATTTGGTGAGCAAAGAGTAGAATCATGGCGTTGGAGACATCATTTGGGTACTAATAAGCTTGGTAATGATGTTTTAGCATGTATGATACATGGTACACGGATAGCATTTTTAGTGGGTATTATTTCAATGGGAATTGCTACAATTATTGGAGTGTTTTTAGGTTCTATAGCAGGATTTTTTGGAGATGACCAATTAAAAGTGTCTAGGGGAAGAATTATAATCAATATCCTTTTCTTACCATTGGCATTATTTTATGGTTTTATTTCTCGTTCTTATATTTTAGGAGATGCTGCTGGAGTAGGATTTGGAGTGTTTATATTACAATTATTATTATCATTATTCCTATTTATATTGGTTTTAGTCATTGCTAATGGATTAGCCTATTTATTAAAATTTATTCCATTTTTAAAGAAAAAAATCGATGTTCCTTTAGATTTGATTATTACCCGCTTTATTGAAATAGTGGTTTCAGTTCCTGTTTTGGTATTGATATTGGCAATTGTTGCGGTATTTAAACCATCTATTTTCTTAGTTATGGCAGTGATTGGTGCGGTTAGATGGACGGGTATTGCCCGTTTCATTAGAGCAGAATTATTAAGAGTAAGGAATTTAGAATATATCGAAGCGGCTCATGCATTAGGTTTTCCTAAGTTTAGGACGATGATGAAACACGCTATACCGAATTCATTATCTCCTGTTTTTATTTCCATTGCTTTTGGTATTGCTGCTGCCATTTTGATTGAGTCATTCTTATCTTTCTTAGGATTAGGAATTCCAAAAGAATTGAATACTTGGGGACAATTATTAACTCAATCAAGGTCAGCTCCTGAAGCGTGGTGGTTGGCTATTTTTCCTGGTTTTGCCATCTTTATTACCGTTACTTTATTCAATCTGATTGGTGAAGGGCTTACAGATGCAATAGACCCGAGATTGAAACAATAGTTTTAATAGTAGAGAGTATTGAGTACATAGATTAAGTATGAATTCCGAAAACAAATTTTTTGTTTTCGGAATTTTTGTTTTTTAATTATTATATTTAATAAATGGATAATAGATTGTAGAGGTAAGATATTAGGTTTTGTTGCAATAATAAAGAATTTTCTTTATTATTGTAAGATGTTTTCATTTTTTTAGAATAATTATTTATAAAAAAATCACAATGAAAAAAAGCATATTCATATTAATAACATTAGCATTAATATCATTTTCTTGTAATAATCAATGGAAGAATATTTATGAGAAAGAATCCAAAGCGGCATCAGATATAAGAGCAGATGACTTTGTCTATTGGTCAACATTAGATGGAATGATTAAGGATAAATTTCCTAAGGAAGTAGCAGAATATATATTAACGAATGGAAATAGCTTTTTTGTTGGGAAATGTCCGATTTGTAGACCGACTGAAAATGCAATTGCGGATTATATAAAGAAAGCACCTGATTCTAATTCAACAAATCTAAGTGCTGAGATTATACAATCTATAAAAGGAGAGAATAAAACTGAAGCTCAAAAATCATTTAGTCAAATTTTATATAGATACAGCCAAGAACAATTCGCTTCACTCAATTTAGATGATGAGAATAAAAAAAGGCTTCAAAGAGAATTAGAAGCAGATAGAAAACAGGGAATGGGAGCCAAGAGTCAAAGTTTTGGTACATTTTGTCCATCTTGTGATGGTGCTTGTGGAATTAAGCAAGAATAGAAGTATCATAAAAAAACAAGGCAAAATACATTCCTTGAATGTTTTTGCCCTGCACTCTTAAAAACCTATCCTATATATATAATCCATTTAGATGCAAAAACGTTGCATGGGGATTAATATTCTTCATAAAAATATTCCATGAGGTCTTCAGTTTGTTCATTTAATGGTGTTTTAGAATCGTAAGAATCGTAGTTCCAGTATATAGGTTCTATCAATAATTGCTTCTTATCTTTAGGTTGTAAAATTACCCCTAAATAAGTATCATTATAATCGTCTTTTAGTTTAAAAATATACCTATTGAATTTTTCATTTTGGTATGAAAATTTATCTTTTTTAATAAATTCTATTTCTTCCATATAATAATCGTATTCAAAGGTTTGAATCATTGCAAACTTTGCGGCAATATCTTGTTTTTTATATTTTTTAGGCAAGTGTTTTACATTATAATAATCATAATCTTCATCAACAAATTGCTCTAAAAACATTCCTAAAACATTTTGATTATACATTTTATCGTAAATTGATAAAGGAATTTCTTTATTTTTGTTGACTAATGTGCTAGCTAAATCAATTAATAAGAAATCATCAACATGATTGAGTTGTTGATGGAAAAACTCAATAATATCACTTCTTTCGGTAGTAGGTAGTAGCGTACTGATATAATTATTTAAATCATAATTATAATATAAATCTTCATTGCCTGTTTTGTACTCATTGAAAGCCATTTGACAAGATTTGAAGAGTGTTTCTTCATGTGGTTTGATGATATTTTTCATATCATAACTGGATACTAAATTAGATAACAATCCTAGAATTGAACTCTTATTTTGTTTTTCGTTATAATACTTTAGAATTTCAGAAATATTATTATATGCAAATTCATCATCTTCATAAAAATAATCAAAAAGATAATATTCATGCCTAGGATATTTATTATTAAAATGGTCTAATAACTTCCAATATTCTTTTAAATTATCTTTTTCAATATAAGAAACCGCATTTATAATATCAGCTTGATTTTCATCATTACTTGAATGATATAAATCTAATAAAAAAGGTATTGTTGTTTCATCTTGAATTTCTGCTAAACTTTCAAATAATACCATTTTAGGTTTATAATAATAATTAGAATCGATAGGGTAGTCCTTCTTCAATGCTTCATAGATGAGAGGCAATTCTTCTTGAGTAAAAGTATGATAATATAGTGCGTCTGTTACAATTTCATATTCTTCTTCGTCATCCGTACTCAAATTTTGAAGCATGAATTTGGTTTTAGATTGGGTGGCATCGCTTCTTTTATGGTTTTTATCAATTTGAATGCTATTAAAAATTTCATCAGTATAACCACTACCTTTTAATTCTTCAGGAATATAAAGAGAGCAATATAAGATATTATTACCTAAATAAATGACTCTAGTAAAATCATTGACTTTTGAATCTTCTAATTCAAAGTACATATCAATCGCTGGATAGCCTTGATATTCAATAATTTCATATTTAGAATCAGAATAAATGTCATCTTCAAGAACCAATTCATATTTTTCAATTAAAAAGGAATCCAAATTTTCGATATAATAATAATCAGAAAGTTCAGTCCATTCAAAAGATTGAGTAGTACTATTACTTGCATCTAAAGCATGATAAGCATATCCCGTTTTGAAAGGATAGCCATAATATTCATTTTCTAATTCACTGGGTCCTACTAATTTTGCTTTGATGCCTATATCTTCTATATTAATATCATGGAATTGAGATTTTTGAAAAGGTAAAAATTGAATACTATTAAAAAACTGGTCAAAATTATTACTGCATTCTTTTTCTCCTTCAGAAGTCACAATGACCATATACATTCTATTGCCTCTTAGGATGACAGCTGCTTTCATATATACATTGAAAAGAGATTCTATTTTTACTTGAATATAAGGATGTCCCTGTTTTTGAAGGACAGGAGAGGACTCTAATATTTTGCCCATATCACCTAACCCATCTTTGATATTATCAAAAATAACAGTATGTTCATTGATAAATACACCACCAGGCATATCGTAATATTGAATGAGGTAATAGTTTTTCTCATTTTCATCAGAACCAGAATATTTGCTGACTAGAGAAGACCTTTCTATTCCATCATAATTTTCTGTATTCATTTCTTCTTCTAATACCATAGCAACAGGAGAATTGAAGGAAATCGCTCCTTTTTCTAGGACAGTTTCTCCTTTTATTTCTTCTCTTTCTTTAATTTTAATAGAATCAAAAAATCGTTTGGCGTTGATAATGGATTTATTATTTTCTTTTAAAATTATTAAATAATGTATCTCATAATCCGTTAAGATGATTACTCCTTCGACGCTATTTTCATCAGAGCTACCTTTAATTCCTTTGGCAACGGCATTGTATTTTTCGAATGGAATTTCATAAGGTTTGCCATAATCAACATTTTTGAGTTCGGCATTTTCACGAAACATGGCATTAAAACCTACATCAAAAAATTCTTCTTTTTTATCATCATCCATTTTATAAGGTACATTTAGACCTAAATACATGAATACTTCTTTATTAAAGCCATCAATTGACATTAAAAAATTGAAATCTGATAAGTCAGAATCTCCAAACTCTTCAATTTTAAAAGGTTCAATTGGAAAATCAAGAGTAGCATTCATTTCATGAATTTCTTTGGTATACCAAGGTAATTGTATATGGCTCAAATCTTTGAATTTACTTTTACCTGTAAAATCATTGCTTACGGGTCTAAGGGTATAGCCTTTTTTTCTTAGGATGTCGATTAATCCATCTTTACCAGGTAGGTGTGCGGCTCCTACAACATTGAACATAGATTGTTGATTTCCTAATCTTTCGATACTTCTTGCCATCACATAGTTTCTGTCCATTAATAGTCTTTGCTTATATTCATTGTCGGGCATTGTTTGGATGTATTTTTCATCAATTTCACTAATGTCGCCAGAAATATAAGTAAGGAGTAGATTATCTAATTCATCATTATCATCAGATTCTAAAAATAAAGAATCTTTCATGTAGTCTTCAATATTTTGAAATTTGAGTAATGATAAGTCTAATTGGTCTTCGATTTCTTCAAGTCCGTAGGTTTTTTTACCTAGTTTTTTAGCATAATCATATAAATAGTAATCCAAGAAAGCATTGAAATCACTTTCTTTTTCTTCAAATTCTTCATCATCCAATAAAAAATCAACAATCCAAGGTTGTTTTGAGTCGAGTTCATCAATAGTGACGCCTTCTTTTTCAAGTAATCGTCTATTGAGTTCTTTGTATGCTTCTTCGCTCAATCTTTCTTTTAATTCGTTTTCTGCATCTCCGCTAGAGAATATATTTTGCATAACATAAACCATCATGGAATCAAAATGTAATTCTCCTGCAAAACCATCGCATTTTTCAAAGTAAACTAGCATAGAATCACAAAATTCAAAAACGCGTTCATCTTCAACGTGCATAGAACCAAATAGGTAAGAAGGTTCTTCAAAGTTTTTTCCACTGATTTCCCATAATAATTGATAATTGGAACGATCTACATTTTGCCCTTTAATGTTAAAGCAAAAAAATAAGATTATAAATAATGATATTAATTTATGCATTTGTATATGATTTTGTATGTTTTTATTCAATTTAATAAAGAAAACTCTTTATTATTTATATATAATGAAGAAATATTATTTGATTTGCAATTATTCTTCATCTAATTCATTAATATTTGTCAATTCATCAATTTGACCAAATTCTTTTTCTAAATCTCTTTTAATTCTAGCTTTGTGTTGTTCACTTCTTTTAAAATCATCTTTGACACCTCTTTTATCACTTTCCATTTCATAGTCTTCGATGTTTCCAGAGATATTATAAAATAAGTTGAACCAACCATTTTTAGCTTTAATAGGTTTTGAACCTGCTTTTTTAAACATTTTATTAGCCAATACTTGTCCTGCATTTACTTTAATATTATAATCAATATCTTGTTCAAATGTGTGCTTTCCACTCATTAATAAGTTAACCGCATTATTTTGAATGAGCATTACAGGAATATAAAGCGTTTCTTTTTTAATTTCTAACCAATTTTCAGTTTTAGTAAACCTAACATTCTTAAGATTATCTAATTTAACAAATTTAGAAAATGATTCTAGCATTTCAAAGTTATTCAATTCTCCTTCTTCAATTTGGAGTCCTGTAAGTACCCTAAGTTTATCCATTATTAAATCCCCTTCTTTATTCCAAAACGTATTGATTAATATATTAGCGGATAAATCTCCTTTTATATTTTTATGAGTTAAATAATCTTGTCCAAAGTCGTTTGTTTGGTAAAAGAATTCATAAGCATCAATTTTATTACAGACCAATTTAGCTTTCAGTTCAGGTTCTTTTTTAAGGTAGATGATACCATCTAGGTCAAAGGTGCCATCCATCGCTTCTAAATCACCATTTACAATTAACTGATTATTTTTTATTGATAATTTACCAATGAAATTTTCTCCTTTAATTTTTCCATATTCAAATTGTTTAATATTACATGAAAATTGACCATTTAAGAAATTAGAAATTTGCTCTCTAGTTTCAAGTTGTTTCGTTTTTAGAGAATCATAAACTTCTTCATCCACACTATTTTCATTCGGCAGATTGGATAATTTAATCCATCTTTCTATATTGAGTTCATCAGCATCTAATTGTGCATTAAAAGTTAATTGTGCTTCTTGTGAATTGATTGAATCAGAAAATAGTACTGGAATCAAATTTTGAAAAGTTCCATTAATTTGAATTTCACTTCCTAGGCCTTGTAAAGTAAAATCTTCAATATTCAGGATGTTGTCATTAAGTTGTACATTGCCTTTGTCAATAGTGATTTTTTCTCCGTTTATTTTAAGCATTGCATCATCAAATTCTAAAGTTCCTTTACTTGAAACTCTATGAATAAAATTAGGGTCAATCATGTCTTTATAATAACCATTCAATTGTACATTTACAAATTCTAAATCTCCTCCACCATTGGATATAATATCGGATTGAGCAGCTGTATAAATGGCATTAAGAGGAATAGCACCATTGAAAAATAATTCAACTTTAGGATTGTCTAAGTCTTTTACTTTTAATTTGAGTTCTATTAATTCTCTTTGTAAATATCCTTTAAAATCTTTAATTTCAATTATGGAAGAACGATTATTCCTGTCTTCTCCATTTGTAAATTGTGCTGAAAAGGTCAGGTCTTTAAAAGGAGCATTTAATTGAGGGCCGCTAATTTTTCCATCTTCTAGTCCTAGATTAACTAGAATTTTTGGTTGTTTGTTTTCCCCTGATTTTCCCTTGATAGAACCATCAAATTTAAAATCACCTCTACTTTGTAAACCTATAAGATTTTCTACATAACCATCAGGCAATAGAGCGATTAAAGATTGTAAACTACAGTCTTTTCCATCAAAATTCACATTATATAAGTATTCTTCTTCATTTTCTTCTTTGATGACATCTCCTTCAACAGAAAATTTATTTCCTTCAATATCTAAGAGGAAATTATTAAAAATATATTTTTCATTTTTTAAATCGACATCAATATCTGTAGTATAATTGATGTTTTTATTTTCGAAAAATCTACCGTCAGTATTTTCTACAAAATAACTAAAAAAATCTCCATCACTCTTTACTGCGATTCTGTTTCCTGAAAATTCACCTGACATATTTAATTCATTGATGTTGATTTTTATGTCTTGTTTTTCTTTTTCATCCATATAAATTAATTCCACTTCATTGAGTTGAGCTTCTTCTAGTTTAATCGCTAAATCTCCAGAGGAACTATTAGATGAATTGTTTTCTGTTTCTTTGAATATATTATAATTTGATTTTCCATTTTTTTTGGTAGTGACTAATAATGCACCATTGTCGATAACGATAGAACTAATTTTTATTTTAGAGCCAAAAAGACTAAAAAAACCAAATCTAAAAGAGAGCTCTTCTGCTTCAAGTAAAGTATATTCATTAAAAGCATCGGGGATATTAACTTTATTTAAAGTTACAGCTGCTTTAGGAAAGTGTTTTAAAAAAGTGAGTTCATAATCTTCAACTTTAATTTCATGTTTAAGGTTTTCATTGAGTTCTCCAATCACAGCGTTTCCAATTCTGTCAGCAAAGAAAGAAGATCCAAAAATAATTAATAATATTAATGTAAAAAATGCAATGAAAAATCCTAATAAGACTTTTTTTAACCTTTTTCTTAAAGCCATTTTGAAACAATTTTGAAAAATATAAGTATATAATTAAATATATAAGAAATTAATTGTGTATTAAGAACATGTTTAAATTTTAATCTTTAAGATAACCAACAT
>JAHDBK010000018.1 GCA_020630455.1 Saprospiraceae bacterium | reverse complement strand
TTCTTCAGCAGGCTTTCTTGTCTTGTTATATGATTTTACGATTAAAAACATAACAAAACCTACTGTAATTAAATTAACAATAGTGTTAATCCAACGACCATAAGCGATAGTAGCAGCACCCGCTTCTTCAGCAGCAGCTAAAGTTGTATAATTACCACCATCTAAAGCATAAAATAAGTTTTCAAAACTCATTCCTCCCATTGCTTGACCAATTATTGGCATAACGATGTCGGAAACGAATCCGTTAATTACGGCTCCAATTGCTCCAGCCATAATTACAGCGACTGCGAAATCAATTACATTTCCAGTCATAATAAAGTCTCTAAATTCTTTAAACATAATTACAATTTTAAAGTTGGTTTAAAAATAAAATACTAACATTAAGACTAAGCATTTATATTTTAGTCACTATTCAATTAAACCAAGAAAAAATAAAGAAGTTTTGTTATCATTTAGCTCCAATGTAGCTCATTGGGCAATTTAGAAATTATGGAAAAAGTATCCCCTTTATCTTGCATGCCTTTTTCCCATAAGGATTGTGCTTCTTCGCTAAATAGATAGGACGCTTTCATATTAGAAACTACCCATGAACCCATTTTTAGTTCACCCTCTAATTGTCCACTATCCCAACCAGAATACCCCACAAAAAAGCGAATATTTTTTGAGGTGATTTTTCCATTTTTCACTTGTTCTTTGAGTTGTTCAAAATCACCACCCCACCAAACGCCATCACTTACAGGGTGACTACCATCAATGAGATCACCTACATTATGTATATAATGTACCGTATCAGTAGCGACAGGACCACCAAAATAGATAATATTCTCAATTTCTGGAAAAGAAGCAATAAGATCATTAACAGGAATATCAAGACACTTATTCAAAACAAAACCAACAACCCCTTCTTGTTTATGATAATCACAGACTAATACCATAGAACGCTTGAAATTGGGATCTAACATAAAAGGTTCTGCTAAAAGAATGTTTCCCCGTCTAATCTTTGTTTTTTGTTCTTTCATAATTAAAATATTAGAGCATGTTTAAATAGCTTCAGTTGGGAATCTTCTATCAATGCGTTTAATAAAACCTCTAATCACTTTTCCTTTTCCACCTGCTTCTACAAACATTTCCACACCATCAGCAATCATATTCTGTAGGGTTTGAGTCCATTTAACAGGAGCGGTTAGTTGTTTTATTAGATTTTGTTGAATATCTTTTGCTTGAGTATAAGCTTTTGCGTCTACATTTTGATAAATAGGACAGATAGGCGTTTTAAATTGTGTATTTTCAATAGCGGTTTTTAGTTCGTCCTCTGCTGGTTTCATAAAAGGAGAATGAAAAGCTCCTCTTACAGGCAAGACAACTGCCATTTTTGCACCTGCTTCTTGGAGTTGTAAAACAGCAGTATCGACACCTTTTTGAGAACCAGAAATCACCAATTGTCCAGGGCAATTATAATTGGCTGGTACAACGGTATCATTAATATTATTACAAATATCTTCAATAACACTATCTTCTAAACCAACAATAGCTGCCATAGTACTATCTTCTATTTCGCAAGCTTTTTGCATGGCTTCAGCTCTTTGCTGTACTAATTTTAAACCGTCTTCAAAAGACAATGCTTCATTGGCTACTAGAGCAGATAGTTCTCCTAGGGAATGCCCTGCAACAGCAAATGGTTTAAAATCATCTCCTTGCATTTTTATTTTAATAACAGAATGCAAAAAGATAGCAGGTTGAGTAATACGAGTTTCTTTTAACTCATCCTCCGTTCCTTCAAACATAATTGAACTCAAAGAATATCCTAAAATTTCATCTGCATTCAAGAAATATTCTTTAGCTAGTTCTGAATTTTCAAATAGGTCTTTACCCATTCCTACGAATTGAGCTCCTTGACCAGGAAAGACATAGGCTTTTTTCATTAATTAATATTTAAAGGTAATTTAAAAATAAATAATATATTTCAAAAAAACAATTATTCACCAAAGTATTCCGCATAAATATTTTCAGTTTCATATAATTTTACGCAGTGAAGAATTGCATTATGTTTTTGAATATGAGGGGCTATTTGTTGCCAAATTAAAATCACTAGATTTTCAGTAGTCGGTTGAGTTCCTTTAGGAATAAACTCAACATCAAGATTTAAATTGGAGTGATCTAATTTATCAATTACAAATTCTTTAATAATCTTACTGAGGTCTTTTACATTCATAATAAACCCAGTAGTTGGATCTGGTGTACCTTTAACTGTTATATACAAATCATAGTTATGTCCATGCCAATTTTTGTTTGAACATTTTCCGAAGAGTGCTTTATTCTTTTCTTCTGACCACTCTTCTACCCATAATTTGTGAGCGGCATTAAACCGTTCTTTTCTAGTAAGATATACCATTATTTCAGTATCGACATTATTTTTTTGCAAAAATACAACAATTATGACTAAATGAATAGACGTTATTGCGAAAAGTTTTTTATGAAAGATAAATTAGTATTTTTAATGATAGTCGAGGCATTACTCGAAAAGCATAGCCTTAGCTATGTTTGAGAGGAATAACGAAGAATATCATTAAAAAGACAATTTAGCTATAATCAATTTTTCGTAATAACGTCTAATATTTATTGACTAAATTTAGTTCCTTATTTTAAAATTTCTATATAAAAAACGAGGTCAGATTCTTCTCCAATTTTTAAAGTTGAATTTCCTGCTTTACCATATGCCTGTTCATAAGGAACATACATAGAAATTTCATCGCCAACTTTAAGAAGGGGGAAAATTTCTTTCCAAGCAGGAATCATTGGGTTTCTTTTGAGGTGTAAACCAAGCGTTTTTTGTAGTTCATAACTATCTGCGAATGGCGTATTTTTTTCTAATTCATAACCGATATAATGGATAATAAACAAACCATCTTGAGGGACATTATTTCCCTTCCCTTTTTTGTGATATCTATATTGTATTCCACTCTTGGTCTGAATAAGGTCGTCTATTTTGTTTTCTTTATACAAAGAAATTTCCTTTTGTAACAAGGGATTAATCGTCTTGCTTTTATCTACAAAATCCTCTCTTATTTGTTTGTTCTCTTCGGGACTTAAGATATCATCTACCCTAATATGAAAAAAGACTTTTTCTGTTCCTTCATCTACTTTAAGCATATTAGATATATTAGCGGAATTTATTTCTAAAATCAGGCTGTCTCCTTCTGACATTAATAAAATGGCTTCTGTAATAAATGTATGAGGTTCGTTTTCTTTTTTAGGTATTAATAATTTTAAAGGACGTTCTATATTTTGAGGTGAAGAAGAAAAGTTTTCTGCATCTCTTTGGCTTAGATGATAAGTAACGATATCTCCTTCTTTAGCGGTTTCTCCTTCTTTATCTATTACAAATTCAAAGTGGTGACCACTTTCAGTAACTTTATTATTGGAACAATTATTAAAAATTAAAATTATAAAAAGGGAAAAGATAAATATTTTAGTAATTGTCCTCATTTTGATATTTTAAACTATTTTTAATAGAGCGTTTAACCCTTTCAATACAAGCATCTAAAGTACCGTAAAAATGACCTCCAGAAGCATTTTTATGTCCTCCCCCTTTAAAGTACTTAGTTGCTATTTCTTGTACTGAAAAATCTCCTTTAGACCTTAAAGAAAGCTTTATTATAGTTGCTTGCTCTTTAATAAATACCGCAATTTTTACTTTTTTTATTTTTAATAAAAAATTGACAATAATTTCAGTTTCTCCTCTTTGGATGTCGAATTTTTCAAAATCCTCTTTGCTTAGCCAAATAATACCTGTTTCTAATTCATCTATTATTTCCATCCGATTATAAAGACAATGACCTAGTATTCTCAATTCTTTTTCATTCATCGAATTGTAAATATGCTCATTAATCATTTCATAATCAGCTCCTACCTTAAGTAGTTCAGCACTTACGTTTAAAGTTTTTGGCGTGAAATTATATTTAAAAGACCCCGTATCAGTAATGATGCCCGTATATAAACAATCCGCTATTTTTTTATTTAATTTTGATGTTTCTTGTAATGAATCAATGAATTCATATACTAATTCGCAAGTAGAACTAGCACTTGTTTCAGATAAAATAAAATCCGCAAAGCCCTCAGGATACATATGGTGGTCAATCATTACTTTTGTAGCTTTAGATTGATGGACATTCATTTCCATAGGGTCTATTCTATCCAAAGCATTAAAATCTAGACAAAAAATTACTTGAGCATTATCAATACTTTCTAGAGCATATTCTTTATCAAGATCACAAATTATAATTTTTTCTGCATCAGGCATCCAAGAAACAAAAGCGGGATATTCCGAAGGAAAAATCACCTTAATATTGTGTCCAAATTCCTTTAAAAACCAGTATAATCCCAAAGAAGAGCCTATTGCATCACCATCGGGATTACGATGAGACAAGATAACCACATCCCTAGGAATGCTTAATATTTGTTTGAGTTCTTGAATATTTTCCATATGATTTTTATAAAAACATTTGAGATTGCAAATTTACTAATTTTTTAAGATAAAAAATAAAAAAAATCCTTTATAACTGATATATAAAGGATTTTAAAAAATGCTTTTTTTAAATTAAGAGCGAATAGCTCTATATTTAGCAGCATTAGCTGCATCAATTTTACTCATTACCCTGATGGCATCGTTTTGTTCTTGCCTAGTACCTCCTTTAAAAATTTCAACAACTTCATCTCCTTTTGCATTAGCAAACATTTGAAGTATCATAGCATTAGGATAACCACTCGCTACTTGTTCTATCTTTTTTAAGGCTCCTATCATAATCGCTCTTCCGCTGGCTACATCATCAGCCATTACATCTAATGCTAAACGATGGTATTCATACATAGCTTGACGCATATTACGCGTACGAGGGCTCAATATACTTTCAATCATCCAATAACGATTTCTATTCCCATCAAGAGAACGCCAGCCTTTGTATGTACTTGCTGCATTAGGTGGAATATTATTAAGAATATTTTGTGCTTCTTGATAATGTGCCTCTCCTCCTAGAGGAGAAAAAGTATCATAATCCATTCCTAAAATCACATAACAATAAAATGCAAGAACGGAAGTCAAATTAGAATTGAAAAGATTTTCTGCATATTCTAATGGTTGATATGCTTCGTATTCAAAAACAATATTTTTATCTACATGACTCATTAAAATCGTCTGTGCATCACTATTGTATATAGGTCTGCTAGCTTGAAGCGTAATATCTGCTTTAAAGCTAGTAGCAGAAAGTTCTTCAACGATTGCAATTTGCAAATTACAGTCAATGCGTTCTTCTACTTCATATACATCTTCTGTCCAACGTTGATTATTTAAAAAATCTTGAATAGCTAATTCCAAGCTTTCAAAAACTTTTGGGTCTGTTGCTTGTGCTTTTTGAGTATTTAGGCTAATATTGAAATTAAATTCTTGAGCAAATGAAGAGATACTTATACAGGTAATTATAAATATAAATACTATTTTTTTCATAAATGCGATTTCTTTTTATTTACCGAAGTCGGTCTTTATTTAATTTAGGTTTTGGATTTATTATTATATTACTTACAATAATAATGCTAATTCTTGAACAATATCCTTAGCAGTTTCTTTCTTTGACTTTAACTCAAATTTACGAATATTATTGTCTTTTTTAATAATTGTAATTTTGTTTGTATCAAAATTAAATCCAGCTCCCTTATCTTTTAATGAATTAAGAACTATAAAATCAAAGTTTTTTCGTTCTAATTTTGATTGTGCGTTGATTATTTCATTATTAGTTTCTAGAGCAAAACCTACTAGGATTTGCTTTTTATTTTTCTTCTTTCCAAGAGATGCCGCAATATCTTTTGTTTTAGATAAATGAATCGACATGTCTTCTTTTTTCTTTTTTATTTTTGTTGTGGCTACCGTACTTGGTTTGTAATCTGCAACTGCTGCTGCCATAATTGCAGCATCACAATCAGGAAATATCTCGACACATTTATCATACATTTCTTGGGCAGTCATTATTCTAATTACATTAATATTATTATGATTAGGGCTTAATTTTGAAGGACCTAAAACCAAGTGTACTGTAGCACCTCTTGTTGCCAATTCTTCAGCTATTGCTACACCCATCTTACCAGATGAATGGTTTCCTATAAACCTGACAGGGTCTATAGGTTCAAAAGTAGGACCAGCAGTTACCAAAACATTTTTCCCTATAAGGTCCTGCTTCTTTGAAAAGAAACCATTTAAAAAAGTAATAATTTCTTCAGGCTCTGCCATTCTGCCTTCTCCATAAAGCCCACTAGCTAATTCTCCTTTATTAACTGGAATGATTGTATTAGAATAGGATTGTAGTCTTTTTAAATTTTCTTGTGTGGAAGGATGGTGCCACATATCTACATCCATTGCTGGAGCAATAAAAACGGGACAACGAGCTGATAGATAAACTGCAGATACAATATTATCACAAATACCATTAGCTAATTTAGCTAGTGTATTAGCTGTTGCAGGGGCAATAATCATAGCATCTGCCCACAACCCCATTTCTACATGATTATTCCAAGATTTATCAGAAACAACATCAATATGGACTTCGTTTTTAGAAAGAGTAGAAAGGGTTAATGGACTTATAAAAGCCGTAGCGGAAGGAGTCATTAATACTTTTACTTCTGCACCACTTTTGATAAGAAGCCGAGTTAAAAAAGCGGCTTTATACGCAGCTATACTACCAGATATTCCAAGTACAATTCGTTTATTATTAAGACTCGACAAGGTATTCATTATTTATATTTATAAAACTAGAAACACCTAAAAATAAAGTTTTTTATTTTTAGGTGTTCAAATCGTTTTAGAGCATGTTTAAAAATTTATCACAATGAAAATCAATAGATTAAGGTTTTGGCGAAATAAATATTTTTGAGTTTATCGGGATAAACGATAAAATATTTATAAAGACAAGTTCTTAATATGTTGGTTTTCATAAAGATTAAAATTTAAACATGCTCTTAAAAAGTATGTATAAAATTAATATTAAAAATTAATTTCTATGATCTTTGTCTTTGTAACGAAAATTTAATTCGTCATCCAAAAACTCATTCATTGCTATTGTTGCAGGATTAGGAAGACGCTCATAAAATTTAGAAATTTCAATTTGTTCCTTATTTTCGTTGATTTCTTCCAAAGAATCCGTTGCTGAAGAAAATTCTTCAAGTTTAGCTTGTAATTCTTTTTTTAACTGGCTAGAAATATTAGAAGCCCTACTAGAAATAATAGCTAATGTTTCATAAATAGTGGTTGATTTTTCAGCTAATTCTTGTACATTTCTAGCTTGAACACTTGCTTCTAAGCCTTGTACTCTACTTTTGATATCACTCATTGCTTATTAGATTTAATTGATATTTTGAGTCGTTTAAAATATTTTCAATTTCTTTTGATCTTGTACTGATGTCGTATTTTCCTAAAAATACTTCTGCATATTCCTGTGCTTTTTCGTATCGCTCTGCTTGTTTAGAAGCAATACTATTTTCTGCCCATTTAAAACATGCCTTTGCCATTAAAAACCTAACTTCTTCGGCATTAGGTGATTCTGGAAAATCTCTAAGCAAGTTAGCAAAGGCAAAAGTTGCCGCCTCATACTGTTTTAAATCAAAGTATAACCTTCCTTCGTGAAAAGATTTCTCAGCTAATTTTCTCCTCAATTGATCCATCAAATTATTACACTCACTTACTTTTTCGCTAGTTGGATGTGTATTGATAAATAATTGAAATTGGTCAATTGCTTTTTCTGTATATGTTTGATCCAATCTAAATGAAGGAGACATTTGATAGTAAGAGTAAGCTACCATAAAATCGGCTTCTTCTTTCATTTTACTATTAGGATACATTGATGAAAAATCTTGAAAATAATAAGAAGCATTTAGATAATTCCCTTGACAATAATGAGATTTAGCATAATTGTAATAAATCATTTCTTGTTCTGGTTTACCTCTATAATCTCCAATAGATAACTCATACAAAGACTGAGCCTTAAAACATTCTTCTGCTTCTAAAAACTCATTGGCTTTTTGAAGTCGTTCAGAAGGGGTCCCTTTCTGACGAATTTGTTCAAAACCATTTTTATTACAAGCACTAGTTACAATTATGGTTGTCAGGAATAATATATAGTATATCTTTTTCATATTTAGGAGTGCAAAAATACGTTATTGTTATTAAATTATCAATTTTAAAATCATTTCTTTGCTATAATAATGGCAAATAGTAGTATTTTAAGCTAATATTTAATCATTTTATAGTAGAATTCATATAGAATTATTAAGAGTATGTATATAAATTTTAGAATATTAACAATAGTACCTTTTAAATCATGGGGGTTGCTTCATTAAACTTATTTCGATGAAAAATATTATTCTTATTTTAAGTTTAGCCTTAATTTGTCTGTGTTTAGGTTGTATAAAAACGGAAACTAGAGATTTTAATCCTAGTGAAAAATGGTATGCTGATATCAATTCACATTACAACTATGGAACAGAAGTTTTGGAATCTAAATTGAAATTTTATTTTAGTGATTCGAAGGAACAAAGACCTTTTTTCTTGGATGGCGATGTCTTTTTAGATGGTGAAAGTATAGGACAAAAATTTCATCAGAAAAAGGGATTATATTATTATATTAATACCTATAAAAAATACAAACCTAATTTAAAATATACATTCAAAAAATTAGATGGAAATAAAATAGACATTCAATTACCTATTTTGACAATCAACCCTATAGACACATTAATTAATATTAAGAAAAAAGATACTCAAAAAATAAAGAAATTTCTTTATAATAATAAAAAAATCATCATATTAAATCATCAAAACAAAATGCATGTTGTAGAAAATTCTAATATTAATAATACTTTAAATAATCTTTCAACTGGAATATATGATGCGGCTATTTTTTATAGTAAAGATACGCTTTATACCATTGGACAAAATGAATTCATAAAATATGAGAGTGAAGCCATTTCACCTTTTTTTAGTTTGGAAATAATCGAATAACACATGGAGGAAGAAAAGCAAAAAAATAAGGTTTTTAATGATTTAGGATTTGGAACATTACACAACCAATCTGGTGGTAGATTTATCAATAAAGATGGTAATTTTAATATAAAATTAGAAGGAAGGAGAGTACATGATATTTATAAAGTACTCATTAATATGTCTTGGTGGAAATTTAATATTTTCATTTTGCTTTCTTTTATCGGTATCAATTTCATCATCGCACTGAGTTATATAATGGTTGGTGTTGACCAAATAGCGGAGATTGAGAACGATAATTTTCTAAGTAATTTACTAGAATGCTTTTTTCTAAGTGTACAGACTTTTACTTCTTTAGGTTATGGTAGGGTAAATCCCATAGGTTGGGGAGCTAATGCTATAGCTTCTTTTAATGCATTTATTGGTTTAATATCATTTGCATTGGCGACTGGTTTAGTTTATGCTCGATTTTCAAAACCCGCTGCTCATATTCTATTTAGTAAAAATGCTATTGTTGTTCCATACAAGCACCAAACTGATTTGATGAGTTTTCAATTTAGAATAGTAAATGGCTATGCACAAAATCATTTGCTTGATTTGGAAGTACAAGTAATCATGACTTGTCTTCTCAAAAATAAGCAAGGAACAGCCACTAGAATATTTGAACGCTTAAAATTAGAAAGAGACGATATAAAAATGCTACCTTTGAACTGGACAATCGTTCATGTTATTAATGAAAGCAGTCCATTGTTTAGAAAAAACAAAGAAGATTTTAAAGAAATGAATGTAGAGTTTTTAGTTTTAATAAAAGCCTACGACGATGTTTATTCTCAACAAGTCAATAAAAAAAGTTCTTATATTGCCAACGAGATTTTATGGAATAGGCGTTTTGTTCCGATGTATCAAACAAAAGATAACTCAACGGTTTTAAATCTCGAAGCATTAGACCAAACAGAAATTGTATAAAAATAGACTTTATTGCGAATTATTTTTTAAATATTAATTGATAAACAAAAATGTATAACGGCAAAAAGGTAGTAGCAGTACTCCCTGCGTATAATGCAGCACTTACTTTAGAAAAAACATATAACGAAATTCCATTTGATTTGGTTGATGATGTTATACTTTGCGATGATGCAAGTAATGACAACACCCTAGAAGTGGCCAAAAAAATTGGAATCCAGCATACCATTAAACACGAAATCAATAAGGGTTATGGAGGCAATCAAAAATCACTCTATAATAAGGCTCTTGAAATTAATGCGGACATCATAATCATGCTCCACCCTGATTATCAATACACTCCCAAGCTCATCCCAGCAATGGTCAACATCATTGGTGATGATTTATATCCCGTAGTGTTGGGCTCGCGTATTTTAGGAAAAGGAGCACTCAAAGGAGGCATGCCTCTTTATAAATATATAGCGAATCGCTTTTTGACATTTACACAAAATTTATTGATTAGCTACAAACTGTCTGAGTACCACACTGGCTATAGGGCTTTCAGCAAAGAAGTACTGGAAAAAATAAATTACAATGCCAATTCTGATGATTTTGTTTTTGATAATGAAATGCTTTCTCAAATCATCTATGCTGGCTTTGACATCGCCGAGGTGACTTGCCCTACCAAATACTTTGACGAAGCGTCTTCAATTAACCTGAGAAGAAGTATTAAATATGGTCTGGGAGTATTGAGAGTTTCTTGTGGTCATTTTTTTCAAAAATTAGGTTTATTGAACTTAAAAATTTATAAGAAAAACGATTAAAACAGGGTATTACTTACTCGTTTTTTTTATTATCCTAATAATATATTTAATAATACTGATTTCTTTATTTTTTTTAATAAAAATAAAGAAATTTTGTTATTTATTATTAGATTAATAATATTTAAAACATAATAACTATTCTACTTTTGTCAATTATTATTAATAATTAAAAACCAAAAAAAATAAAATTAATAATGAAAAAATTGGAAGGTATTAGAACTTTTGCATATATTAGTGTGTCATTATGACACTTAGTATGCTTTAAGTAATGTTTTATTGCAGTTTTTCTAGGTGTCTTTAAACCTTTTAAAATACAATTTTATTAATGATTAAATTTATTGAAATATGAAAAAGTTTTCTTTACTATTAATGTTTTTTTCAATGGCTGTTTTTGCATTTGCACAAAATAGTAACATCACCTTTAGGGTTGATATGACAGACTTCTTGAACGGAGGAGGCACTATACAAGCAGCAGGGATGCACGTAGCGGGTTCTTTCCAAGATGATGCTGGCTTAGGAGATGGAATGACAGAGTGGGAACCTTCCTTAAGTTCTATGACCGAAATGGCTAATAATGTTTGGGAATATACTCTTTCTATTCCTAATGGAATGTATGAATATAAGTTTGTTCTGGACAACACTTGGGATAATGGTTCTGAAAGTATAACAGGTGCTTGTGGACCGGGAAACTCTAATCGTTCTTTAGATGTAAATGGAGACGCAACAGTTGAATTTTGTTATAATGCATGTACTGCTTGTGGAGTAACTGTTCCAACTTCAAGCGTAACACTTCAAGTAGATATGAACAATATGATTACTCAATTCGGTACGCCATCTACTGTCAGTGTAGCAGGTTCTTTCCAAGGCTGGACTCCTGGAGATACGCCAATGACAGATGCTAATTCTGATGGTATTTATGAGGTAACAGTAGAAATTGAACAAAATACTACACAACAATATAAGTTTATTTTTGGTGATGCTTGGGGATATGACGAAGGAATCCCTAGTGCTTGTAGCGATGGTGGTAATCGTAGCGTAAATGTTGGAACAAGTGATATGACAGTTCCTACAGTTTGTTTTGGAACTTGTGATGCTTCTTGTCCATCTTTAGGTAATCCAATCAATGTAACTTTCCAAGTAGATATGAACAATGAAATTGTTGATGCCGAAGGAGTACATTTAACAGGTACAGTTCAGTTTCCTGCTTGGGTTAAAAATGAATTAATGATGACGGATGGAGACAGCGATGGAATATATGAGTATACTTTATCTCTTTATCCAAGAGAATACCAATACAAATATGTAAATGGAACTACAGACGACAAAGAAGAAACAGCAGACTTCATCACAGGTGGATGTGGTGCTTCAAATGGTATTGGTGGTTCTAATAGAGTTCTAGATTTGACATTCACTACTCAAGACACCATCGTTGGACACGAATATAATACTTGCGATGTATTAAGTAATATTAATGAAATTTTTGCTGCTGAAATAGGAATTAAAATTACTCCTAATATTGCTCAAACAACGGCTACTATTTCTTTTAATAATGATAATAATGAATCATTTGATTTATTCATTACAGATATTACAGGACGTATCATCAACCAACAAAATAACATTACCTCTAATACTGATATAAATGTTAGTAATTGGTCTAATGGAATGTATTTTATTTCATTAAAGAATAGTGAAGGAGCTATTGCTACTCGCAAATTAGTAGTACAACAATAATACTAGTATATAGTAGTAGTTAGTATTAATTAATTAATACGCTCACTTATTCTCAATAGACCTTATTCTCAAAATTTTTTATGAAAGGAAAAATAAAGATTTTTAAACTAATCAAGGAACGCCCGCAGCCTAATAGCCATAGCTATTAAGGCGAGGACGTAACGCAGAGTGGTTTAAAAAGATTATTTTGAACCATAATAATCTTTTGGGAATAAGGTCTAATATTCGTTAGGTAATAATGTCTATTAATTATAATAATTAAAGAGCTAAGTAGGTAACTATCCGCTTAGCTCTTTGTTTTTAAAAAATAGTAATATGAAAAATCGTATTTTAATATTTTTAATTTTAATTTTATTTCAAAATCTATCCGCTCAAATAGTTACAATCGACCCTCCTTTTGCAACTGTCGATGATGATATTACAGTTTATTACGATGCTACACAGGGCAGTGGTGAATTAGAGGGTATTTCTCCTATTTTTATGCATACTGGTGTGTTAATCGACGGTCAAAATGGATGGCAATATGTACAAGGAAATTGGGGAACTTTTGACGGAAATGTGATTATGAATAATGAAGGAAACAACATTCATTCTCGTTCTTTCAATATTCGTGATTTTTATGGCGTACCCCAAGGGGAAACCGTAACGCATTTAGCATTTGTATTCAGAAATCAAGATGGTAGTTTGGAAGGAAAAACAGCTGACTATCAAGACATTTTTGTACCTATTTATTTAGATAATGCTCAATTCCTAATTTCAATTTCATCTCCAGCAGAAGAAACAATAATCGAAGAAAGTGGAAATACTATTCCCATAAAAGTTGATGCCTCTAAAAATGCAACTATATCACTTTATGAAGATGGTAATTTAATCACATCAGATACAGATACAACACTATTGGAGTATAACTTGACTGCAGGTTCTACAGGAGAACACATTGTAATTGCTACCGCAAACGATGGTACAACTACCGTTTCAGATACGTTTAGGTATATTGTTAATCCAAGTATAACCGTTGCTGAACCTCCAGCAGGAACACTTCTAGGTTTAAATAGAATTGATAATAACACCGTTAGATTAAAATTATATGCTCCTTTTAAAGATTACGTTTATGTGATAGGAGATTTTAATAATTGGCAACCGAATTTAGATTACTATATGAAACGCTCTAGCGATGGAGCAACTTGGTGGCTAGATATTACGGGATTAGATTCTAACACAGAATATGCTTATCAATATTTTGTGTCAGGAGATTTAAAAATAGCAGACCCTTATTCCGAAAAGATATTAGATAAATGGAATGACCCTTATATTCCTGAAAGTGTTTACCCTAATTTAAAACCTTATCCTGAAAATCAAACTACAGGTATTGTTTCTACATTCAAAACAATTAATCCAATATTCAACTGGCAACATGATAATTATTCAAAACCAGCGATTGAGGATTTAGTAATTTATGAATTATTAGTAAGGGACTTTTCTGAACAACAATCCTTTCAAATGATTATTGATTCCTTAGACTATTTGCAAAGACTAGGAATCAATGCCATTGAACTCATGCCAGTCAATGAATTTGAAGGGAATAATTCTTGGGGATATAATCCATCCTTTCACATGGCATTAGATAAATATTATGGAACAGCAGAAACTTTCAAAACATTAGTAGATGAAGCTCATGCTAGAGGAATGGCTGTTTTTATAGATGTGGTTTATAATCATGCTTTCAGCCAAAGTCCTCTTGCTCAATTATATTGGGATAATGCTAATTTTAGACCTAGTCCTCAAAATCCTTGGTTGAATGCTACTCCAATGCATCCATTTAATGTGGGTTCTGATTTTAACCACGAAGCACAAGCGACTAAAGATTGGCTAGACAGGGTTATGGTTTATTGGATTGAAGAATATCATTTAGATGGGTTTAGATTTGATTTATCTAAAGGATTTACTCAAAATTTCTCTAGTGATGTCGGAATTTGGGGTCAATATGATGCATCTCGAATCGCTTTATTAAAGAGAACAGCAGATGTCTGCTGGGGAGCCGACCCTGATTTTAGAATTATCTTAGAACATTTTGCTGATGCTAATGAAGAAAGAGAATTATCTGATTATGGCATGCTAATTTGGGGGAATATTAACCATGAATATAGCGAAGCAGCAATGGCATATAGTAGCAACTTGACAGGAGTAGACTACCAAGTCTCTTGGCGTAGTTTTAACGACCCTCATTTAGTGGGTTATATGGAAAGCCACGATGAAGAAAGATTGATGTATAAAAATCTTCAATTTGGAAATGCTGGAAGTGGATATGATATCAAATCATTGCCAATCGCATTAGATAGAGAAGAGCTAGTAGGAGCATTTTTCTTTACTATTCCCGGACCTAAAATGATTTGGCAGTTTGGAGAATTGGGTTATGATTACTCTATTAATAGGTGTGAAGATGGGACTGTTAATCCCGATTGCCGCTTATCTCCTAAGCCCGTTCGTTGGGATTATTATCAGATGCAAGATAGAAGAGATTTATATGATATATGGTCTTCTTTGATTCATATTAAAACCAATTATGAAGTGTTCAAAACGACGGATTACAATTATGATTTAACTTCAAAGATTAAAAAAATACATTTAAATCATAATAGCATGAATGTAACGGTAGTTGGTAATTTTGATGTTCAATCTAATAATACTTCTCCTCAATTCCAACATACAGGTACTTGGTATGAGTATTTTACAGGACAGACTTTAGAAGTCAATGATGTCAATATGTCTATTGATTTGGAGGCTGGAGAATATAGATTATATACAGACCAATTTGTTGAAAATCCAAATTTAAATATTAATAATATTCAGGAAATTTCGGGTTTATTAGATTTAAATATCAATCCTAATCCATCCAATGGAGAATTATTCATTAATTTAGAATTGGAAAACACTCAAAATATTTCTATTGACATTATTGATATCAATGGAAAAAATGTTTCTAGTCTGTATCATGCCAATACCAACCAAATTAATATACAAACAGATTTAGATAACCACTTAGCCAATGGTATTTATACTATTAGAATCATGACCGATACAGGTGTTTCAAACCACAAATGGATTTTACAAAGATAGGTACATTGTATATATCATAAAAAAGACTTAAAGTATTAATTGCTTTAAGTCTTTTTTTATTAATTAAAAAAATCATCTTGATAATAAGGTGTTTTATATGATTTTAATACATCTCCAATAATTCGTTTATGTTGATAGTATAATTTTGTTTCCATATTATTTAATTGGCTCCTAATCATTTTTGAAATTTCATCTATTTTTTGAGGAGTATTTAAAATCGATGTATAAAAATCGGTAGTAGCTGAAGTTAAAAAATATTTTTCATATTTTGAAGTATTTAAAAGCTCTTTATAAATACTTTGTAGTTCTTTGATAAAATGCTCTAAACCATACATTTTAGCAATTTCAAAAATCTGTTTATCTGTATAATAATAAAATTCTTCTTTATAAAGGATATCATCAACTTTTAATTGCTGTTTAATCTGCTTTTTTAATCTCTTTTTTTTATACTTAAATAAAACGTATAAGAGGTTTATATTTTTTGTTTTTTTGTAAGATTTAGAAATGACGCTATAATTTCCTCTTGTTATAGGTAAATCCTCAATCCAATTCCATTTATAAGTTAAAATTAAACTATTTTTCTTTCTATAGACTTTTACTAATCTTTCTTGTTGGTGAAGGCTAAGATTATATTTAATTTCAGGAAAGTGAAAATCGTCATTTAACACAAGGTCAGCAAGAAACTCATTAAATGGCATATAGAATGATACATTTTTAAACCTAAATAACAACTCTTCTTTTTCTTCTATGTTTTTTAAAAAATATTCAAAACAATATTTATTGTTACTTTTGGCTAAAAAATAAAACGCATAACATTTGATTACTAGGTTATTATTATCTAGCAGTTTTATTAATTTATTTTCATCTATTTTTTGAACGTAATTTTCAAATTCAATAAATTGCTCAGATATATCACCTTCATAAGTAACATAAATTTCAAATGTATTTTTTTTAATAATAGAATCTAAAACCGATTCTTCATTAATACTTTGAGAATCTACATAATATGAAACAATCATTAATAATATTGTAAGAACAATTTGCTTAATCTTAAATTTAAGATTACAAAAAAATATAAACATACTACGAATTTTAATAGCTATATTTCAAGATTAGATAAAGAAAACTCTTTATTTTTGAATAGTATGACTTACAAATTCAGCATC
>JAHDBK010000564.1:1410-2682 GCA_020630455.1 Saprospiraceae bacterium | reverse complement strand
AGAACAAAAGGCTCTTTCAAAATGCAATTTTATTTATGTTACAGTGTATTTAGTAGAAAAATATATTTATTTTAATCTTACCTTCATTTTTACATCTTGTAAAGGTCTGTCACCAGGAGCAGTTTGAACAGCAGCAATTTTATCCACTACTTCCATACCTTCTATGACTTCTCCAAAAACGGTATATTGCATATCTAATTGAGGAGTTCCTCCGACTTCTGCATATTTTTGTTTTTGGGCATCATTATAATTATAATTAGGAAGTTTTTCAGCAGGAATTGGACCATTTCCATGCACGATATAAAATTGGCAACCAGAAGAACGCTTTTCTGGATTTTGAGTACGAGCAGCGGCTAAGGTACCTTTAAAATGAGGGAAGCCAATTTCTGCTTCAAGTGTATAACCAGGACCACCACTACCAAGCCTTTGACCAGGTGCAGCGTTTTTAGAATCTGGGTCTCCTCCTTGAATCATAAAGCCAGAGATTACTCTATGGAATAACAAATCATCATAAAAACCTTGTTTGGTCAGTTTTAAGAAATTCTCTTTATGAATAGGCGTTTCATCATATAATAAAACCTTCATATTACCGTATTCTGTTTCAATGACAACATGATAATCGGTAGCTGTATTGCTATTACAAGCATTAAAAAGGATAGCGGCACTAAAGAGAAACAAAAGTATTTTTTTCATGATAATAATTTAAAGATTAATCGATTGATGGTGTTTTGAAATTTGCATTTCCAAATTTGCTTGGAAAGAGCAAAACAAAAATAGTAATTATTTGTAAACTTTCATATCAATCGTTGTCTTCGTACTCTTCAATAATCTCATAAATTTCTTCAACATCAGTAGTGTAACTATACTTGATAAAACGCCATGTATCTTGTGATTCATAAAAATAAACTTCAAACATTACAGGATGTTCTGTAAATTCCATTAAGTAGCTAATTCTAAGTAAACTATTTTCTCCCAAAAACTTTGAATCTAAGACCATAGCAAATTCAAATTCGTTTCTTCCCCTTCGGATAATGGTTCTGAATACTTCGGCGATTTCAAAGGTAATGTTCAAATCTCTCTTTAATGCAGGGTTGCTTTCCTTTAATATTTTGGCAGCATCTTTTGGTTGATTTTTATCAATTTGATTGAAGAATTCATCCATGATATTATTAATAGGTTCAGGAATTTGAGCATTCATTTGAAATGAAGTAAATAGTAGGAATAGAATAATTATTCGTGTCATTTTTATTTTTATTTATTAATTAAATATTA
>JAHDBK010000564.1:0-1400 GCA_020630455.1 Saprospiraceae bacterium | reverse complement strand
TTGAAGATGGAAAGTTAGAACCTATTTATACAAAATTACAACTTAAATAGCATAATCATTGTTGTTTACAAGTTCAAAATTATAAAAAATAATTTTTATTTTATGAAAAAATTGACACCTTACTTGATGCCTTTACTCATTATAGCTGCCTTTTATATTGGTCGTAAAATATATTTTACTCCTGCCTATCATAGTGGAGAAGTAGCACCTAATTTTCAAGGTGTAAAAACAGACGGAAATTCTTTTGAACTCAAGGATTTACAAGGAAATTATGTGTTATTGGAATTTTGGGGGAGTTGGTGTGGAGATTGTCGTCAATCCCATCCACAATTAAAGGAAATATATAATCAATTTCATGACCAAAAATACAAAGATGCAAATAATTTCGAAGTGGTTAGTGTTGCATTGGAAACCAATGAAAAATATTGGAAAAGAGCTATAGAAATGGATCAGCTCAATTGGGAGTATCACAGTCTTCAAATCGCTCAAAAAAATAGTGAGATGTTCAATCAGCCATTGGCGGTTGAATATGGTATAAAATGGTTACCTTCTTCATTTTTATTAGACCCCAAAGGACAAATTATAAAAGTAAATCCTAGCAAGTCATATTTAGAAGAATTTTTAAATAATCAAAAAATATAAATCTTAGTATTTTTCGCTTATTTTTACTTTAAAGTAAAATAAAAAATAGATGAAAAAAGCAATGATTTTTGCAGCGGGTTTAGGGACTCGTTTAAGACCTTTGACCAATGATAAACCTAAAGCATTGGTTGAAATTCAAGGACAAACTTTATTAGAAATTAATATTAATAAATTAGCTGAAGCAGGTATAGAGGAGATTGTAGTAAATGTGCATCATTTTGCAGATAAAGTTATTGATTTTTTAGCTTCAAAAAAATGGAATACCCAAATTACTATTTCTGATGAACGCGATGAACTCTTAGAAACGGGAGGTGGATTAAAAAAAGCTGCACAACATTTTCAAGATGATTTTTTAGTGTATAATGTAGATATTATTTCTAATATTAATATTGAAAAATTATTTGATTATCATGAAAAAAATGATGCCTTGGCTACTTTAGCTGTTAGGAAAAGGGCAACATCAAGATATTTATTATTTGATGAAAATCACATTTTACATGCTTGGATAGATACTAAAAACCAAGTCGTAAAACAAAGACGAATGAGTGATTCAGATTTATATTTTGGAGCTTTTAGTGGTATTCATGTGATTAGTCCACGTATTTTTCCATTGATGAAACACCAAGGGAAATTTTCAATAATTGATACCTATTTGGATTTAGCAAAAACCGAAAAAATACAAGCCTATTTACACAATGAAGATTCTTGGCTAGATGTAGGAAAGCCAGAAAATTTGGAAAAGGCGGTTTCTTTATTGT
>JAHDBK010000017.1 GCA_020630455.1 Saprospiraceae bacterium | reverse complement strand
CGGTACCCCCAATAATTAGGACAGCAATTTAAGTTTAAAAAAACTATTAAATTTGGATTAAGTATAAGGACTACCAATTAGATGAAATTATTATACCATTCAAAGCATCTTATTTAAAAGTACAACAAATTATATTCAATCATAGCAATGAGGAATTATTTACAAAGAAAAAATATAAATGGACAGGGAGTACCTCTTTAGGTGCTTATCTTATTTCTAATACTTCTAGCCATTATAACTGGGCGTATAAAATTATCAAAAAAGGGATGAAAGAAACTAAAAATAACTAATGCTCGACATCAAAAGAAGACATACCATTTATTACATATTAGGAGACTTTTTGGCCTCTGCTTTAGCTTGGATGTTATTTTTTATTTTTAGAAAAGTAAAATTAGAAAACCTGCCTTTTTCTTGGGAATTGATTGATGATAAGAACTTTTGGAACGGTATCTTTATCATTCCAATCGCTTGGTTTTTTATTTATCTTATTTTTGGAAAATATTATGACATATATCGTCTTTCAAGACTTTCTACATTGGCTAGGACTTTTTGGTTAAGCTTTATTGGTGTTGTTATTATATTTTTTGTATTAATATTAGATGATTTAGTGTATAATTATAAAACTTATTATACTTCATTTGCCGTATTATTTGGACTTCATTTTGGGATTACTTCTTTATTTAGAATGGTTGGACTCACTTTTGCGTCTTGGAATTTAAAAGCAGGAAAAATAGCTTATAATACCATCATTATTGGTTCTAATCAAAATGCTTTAAAACTCTATCAAGAAATCCAACAATCTCCTAAGAAAATGGGGTATCGCTTTATTGGTTTTATTAAAGCCCAAGAACAAGTCACAAATGAATTATCTCAAGACCTACAACACCTAGGAGGAATTGACGAAATTCAAAGCATTATTAATAAAGAAAAAATTGAAGAAATCATTATTGCTATTGAGACTTCAGAGCATCATAACCTGAATCACATTTTAAGTCAAATTAATACTTATGGCAATCAAATTTTAATAAAAATCATACCTGACATGTATGACATCCTCTTGGGTACTGTCAAAATGAACCACATATTTGGAGCGATTTTAATTGAAATAGAAAAGGAACTCATGCCTAAATGGCAACGAATTTTTAAGAGAGTTTTTGATATTGTACTGTGTTCTTTATTAATAATATTAATAAGTCCTCTTTTATTATTTATAGCTATAAAAGTAAGGTTATCTTCAAAAGGTCCTATTCTTTTTCAACAAGAAAGAATAGGAAAAAACAACCAACCTTTTATGATTTATAAATTTCGCTCTATGTATATTGATGCCGAAAAAGAAGGGCCTCAACTCTCTTCTGGCGAAACAGACCCTCGATGTACCCCTTGGGGCTTAATCATGCGTAAATGGAGGTTAGACGAATTGCCTCAATTATGGAATGTTATTAAAGGAGAAATGTCTATTGTTGGTCCTAGACCAGAAAGAAGATTTTATATCAATCAAATCATTAAAGTCGCTCCTCATTATAATAAATTACTTAAAGTTAGACCAGGAATCACTTCGTGGGGGCAAGTAAAATACGGTTATGCTTCCAATGTGGACGAAATGGTTCAAAGGCTTACTTTCGATATTCTTTATATTGAAAATATGTCCTTAGCTTTAGATTTTAAAATATTGTTTTATACGATAGTGGTGTTGATACAAGGCAAGGGGAAATAATTCAGTTATCAGTTATCAGTTATCAGTTATCAGTTATCATTTATCAGTTAATATAATAAATATTCAATAATTCGTATTCAATACTCACTACTAATTCGTATTCAATACTCACTACTAATTTGTATTCAATACTCTACTACATATTCAACAAGAATGATTAGAAATAGAAATATAACACTCTTTAAAAAACCATTAAAAATAAAGTATTTTTTAACTGCTTTTAAGTTGGTACTGCTTTTTCTTTTTATTATTTTATTTATTAATAATAATAAAATAATAGCACAAGAAAATGACAGCCTTGAGGTAAAAAGAAAAAGCAGTTTTGTCTTCATCCCAGCTACTGCTTATACCCCTGAAACGGGATTCACTTTTGGAGCATTTAACGAGTATTATTTTGATTTTGCAAAAGATAGTACTTCTAGAATGTCCAAAATTCAATTTGGAGGAATATACACGACCAAAAAGCAAATGTACTTTGGTCTAGGTTTAGAGTTATTTCCTAAGAATGAAAACTATTATTTATGGTATCAAATCAAATATTCCAATTTTATAGATAGAGATTATGGCTTGGGAAATGATGCCTCGGCAGTTATCGTTCAAACAGATTTGGATAAGAATGAAACGGACACTTTTAATTTCCTAGATTTTTCATATCAATCATGGGGAACAGAACTTATTTTTCTCAAAAAAATAAAGAGTTCTCTTTATATTGGAGGTCAATATAATTATGAAAAGTTATGGGATTATGACTATATAAAAGATGAAGTACAAATTATAAAGAGTGATGAAAATCGGGACGAATTCAATCCTTTACACTTCATCAATAGTCGTTCAGGTATTTCAATAGCTGCTAATTTTGATACTCGTAAGAACTCAAATTATCCTGAAAATGGTACTTTTATACAATTTAGAAATTCCTATTATAGAAGTTGGCTAGGAAGTGATTTTAGGTATACGGGAATCAATTTAGATGCTAGGCAATATATCAACACCTATAAACATCAGGTCATGGCATTTAGGTTTTTGACTAAGCAACGTTATGCTATTGGAGATAGTCGAATTCCCAAATTTGATTTAGCACGCGTAGGAGGAAAAGACTTTGCTAGAGGTTACTATGATGGCACTTATATTGATAATCATTTGATGGCTTGGGAAGCAGAATATCGACTTCCCTTTTGGTATGATTTGGAGGATTCTAAAATATGGCATTTTTGGAAAAGAATGGGCATGGTGGTTTTTGCTAGTGGAAGCCGAACCTATGAAAATTGGTCTGATTTTTCTATGAATAATTGGAGATATACTATCGGAACAGGAGTACGCGTTTTATTAAGTGCTGAACAAAGAGTGAATGCTCGTATAGATATAGGGTATGGACTTGCTCCAGATGCAGATTATGACAAAAGGCATTGGGGTTTTTATATTTATATTAGTGAAGCATTTTAAATAAAGAAATTTCTTTATCATTTCATTATTCCTAGATGTAAGACCCTGCCTCCAGCTTGATTTACTGGGTTTACACTTTTACCAATTACTATACCCTCTTCTGGGGCAAAATACTCTTTAATAACATCACCAAAAACATTGCTAAGACTTGCTATTTTTTCACCTTTTTTGACTATTTGAGTAATATTTGGATGAACTGTTAATAAGCCACCTGTATCTGTATATATCCAATACGATTTTTTACAAATCACTGTATCTTCAATATCCTTTTTAACTTTAGTATTAATAAATTTTAGATAACTTAATACATTAATTATTCCAGCGACACTGTCTTTTATCATACCTCTTTGAAACAAATTAGGGTTACCAACCTCCAAGGTAATTGCAGGAATATTTAATTCATCGGCAATCCCTCTTAAAGTTCCATCATTTGGAGGGTTATGTACTATAATTTGAGGTTCATGCAACATCGCTATTTTTTTTACAGTTTTTTTATTTAAATCTGCCCTTATATAATAGGAATTGATTCTACCATTGCTAGCCGTATGTAGGTCTAATAAATAATCGAAATGCTTGATGACTTTATTGACCAATCTCCAAGCATACACCTCGCTTGCAGTACCATTTGGTTTGCCTGGCATGATGTGATTGAGATCTTTACCATCTGGAAATCTCCTTTTTTTTCTTAAAAAAGAAGGTACATTTACAACAGGGACACCAATAATAGTCCCATTCAAATTTTTAATATCAAGGTCCTTAAATAGTCTTTGAATAACAGGAATTCCATTTAACTCATTACCATGAACAACGGCCGTTAGACCTAGCACTTTTCCTTTTTTTATACCACGAGCTATTATTATAGGTATGTAAATAGGGACGCCCATACCATCTTTGATGATTTCTAACCAATATTTCTGAATAGAACCCTTAGGTATTTCTTTTAAATTGATTTTTTGAATAATTTCTATATTGGATTGATTATTAAGCATTATTATTCTTTTTTTCTAAAAAATATTTCCAAATTAAATCAATAGCTTCTTCGACTAAAGGTAAATTTTGTTGTTTTGCGATTTGAGGTAGGCCACCTATGCTCGTGGTATTAATTTCAGACAAAACTCTTTTTCCTTCATCATTTACAAGAGTATCTACACCGTACATAACAATGCCCATATCATTTAAAATAGGGTCTATTTTTTTAATGATGTTTATTTCATCTTCATCCACTTTTGTGTGAACAGATTTTCCTCCCATAGCTACATTACAAAGCCACGAATTTTGAGCAGGTAGCCTCAAAGAAGCCCCTAATATTTTACCATTTACTACAATTATTCTCTTATCTCCTTTTGTAACATTTTTAAGGTATTTAACTGCTAAACAAGGCAAATAACCATCATCTAATTTTTCAATAAATGAATCAAAATTCATTTCTTCATTTTTATTCCATACTTTATTCTTATCAATTTTATAAATTCCTCGTCCACCATATTCCCTAAAAGGTTTTAGTACGATTGGAAATGATTCTTTAAACTCAACGACATCTTCCTTGGTTTTACAAATCATCATAGGAGCACATATTTCAGGAAAATTTATTAAGAATGCTTTTGTTCCTGTTTCAAAAATTCCTTTTGGTTGATTAATAATTATTTGATTTTTTATTCCTTTTTCTAAA
The DNA here is from genome assembly GCA_020630455.1 of Saprospiraceae bacterium. Classification (GTDB taxonomy): domain Bacteria; phylum Bacteroidota; class Bacteroidia; order Chitinophagales; family Saprospiraceae; genus JAHDCE01. The sequence goes on along the minus strand of JAHDBK010000017.1, from coordinate 12,085 downwards.
AAATTTAAAAAAGACCAATCCAAAGGAGGTGGCATCCTTAGCCAAATTAAATCGTAATTAGATATTGATGTATTTTTTAAATTAGATTTTAGATAAAATCCATCTTTTTGGTACTGAAATGAATCACCTACCTCACTTACCCAAAGGTTATCAGAACTCAAATTATTAAAAAAGGGAGCATTTTCTAAAACAGCCCTAGATGCTATATCAACACATTGGGTAAACCGATGATTCAACATTGCTTTAGCTAAAGGATACAAAGCATTTTCTGATGAATGATTTGCATGATCAGTTAATATTAATACTTTATAATCTTTCATTAATCTACCTTTATTTCATCCAATAAACTTACATCATCATTAAGGCTTTTAAATAACTTCATTCTAAACTTGCCTTGTTTATTGAATAATGTTTGTGACATTTTGTCAATAGCTACCATTGATAATACTGTTTGAATATAAGCTTCTATTAAATCATCCAATCCAACACCTAATTGATTAAAATCTCTTCTATCCATAAGAATAAGTCTATTCGTATCACTTTCCCAAGCTCCTTTATCATTTTTATATGACAAATTCGTTCCTAGCATTTTCCAACTATCTGTACTATCGTTAATATTATCTACTAAAGGATTCGCAGCTCTTCGAGCATAAGTACATAAGGGTCTAATTCCCTGCTCTGAAGAACTGACCATCATTCTTATATCAGCAACATAGGTTTCGTTTTTTTGATTAGGAATTGTTCCTACATGATACAATTTACCTTTAGAAGTAGTACTTGACCAGTTAGAATTTCCAATTAGGCTTTGTACTATAAATAAATCATATTCAAAGTCTTTTTTCATGAATTCGTTTAATTCATTTTGATTGACTATCGTATAAACTCCTTGCCCTGCATTACTATAAGGCACTTTAATAACTGCATGCCCCCCCATTTTTTTTACCCAAATAGGAATTTCGTTTTTTCTAACATCCCAAATTGTTTCTGGAACATTTATTTTAAGTCCACTTCCTTGTAAATCTGCATTAAATATATCATAAGCTTTTGCAGCAACCATTTTATTACGTCCACCAGCAAGACAAGCAACTATTGGGTTTAATATTTTAGTTTTTGAATGAAGTGGTAATCTATTCCATGGTTTTTGGGTCACATACCTAAAAGCAGCTCTTATAGGAATCCATTCATTTTTATCATCTAAAATATGCATCAAACCATCTCTAAATTCTACTCTTTTATCATTATTATTATCATAATACTCAATAAAATAAACTTGTTCTTGCATCACTTCTGCAATCACTTCAGCATAGCCTGAAGCCTCCATAAAGTTTTTATCATATAAAACGGCTAAACTTCCTTTAGTTTTTTTTCTTAGATTTTTTAGATAAGGAACGAATGCCCTCTCTATCATTAAACGATAGCTTCCCTGATCTTTATTGTCATCAATCAAAGGCATAGATTTTTGACCCGAAGGACAAGAATTATTTTCTATTAAAACCATTTGCCTTCTTCCATTAACTGATGTTACATTCAGTAAATCTGCTCCACCCCATAAAAAATATTTACATTTATGATTTAAAATAGATTCTAAAACATCAGCGTTTACATTAGGATTGAGATGACAATATCTCTTTATTATTCTTTCTTGTTTTAAGTTTAAGAAAAAATTTATCATAGGATGAATAGTAGCATTCAAAGCTTTGGGATACCAATGCCTATGAGATTCAAAATTATCGGGTTGAATAAGTTTTAATTGACTCAATTTATATTTTTTTTAAACAATTTTAAAATCAAAAATAAATCTAAGAAAATTAAAAATATGAAGATTAAAAATCATTTATTTTTTTTATAAAACTTCGTTAATTATTATAAGACATTATATAAAAAATCAATTATAATAAAAAAAATTCTTTATTTTTTATAAAAACACATAAAATAAAAAAAATAAAAAATACTTTAAATATCTATAAAATTTATTTATATTTACGTTCCTTTTTCTAAACAGATGAAGAACATTATTGATTACAATGACTAACTCATTTATAAAAATATTAATCACCCTATCTCTAATTGTTTTTTTTAACAATCTGAATGCCCAAAGGAGTAAAGAACTGAGGAAACGAACCAATCAGATTATCTTATATGATACTAATCTACCTTATAAAGACTTGCCTGGTATGGCAATGGGTATGATTGATGTGGATTCTACTTATTATGTATATTATGGTTCAGCTAATCAAGATTCTACTACACAAATAACAGAGCATACCATTTTTGAAATTGGGAGTATGTCTAAGATTTTTACCATGTCTTTATTGTCTATTATTGCTAATGAAGGTCATCTTAAATATAGCGATTTTGTAAATGACTTGCTTCCCAAAGAATATAAAAACCCTAATGCTGATTCATTACGCTTAAGCGAATTAGTCAATCATACTTCTGGACTTCCTCTTCTACCTAGTGATTTTGGTTTATATCAAAAGAATCCAAATAATCCCTTTGCCCATTATACAAAAAAAGATTTATTGGCTTATTATGGTACTTGGAAAAAAGCAGAAAATGAACAAGAGTATGTCTATTCCCATATTAATTATGCATTAATTGAAATCATTCTTGAACATCAAATGCAACGCCCTTTTAGTCAACTATTAGATGAATATTTAATCAATCCTTTTGGGCTTCAAGATACTTATATTGATATTAATGAAAAAGTATTGAGTCAATTGGCAAGGGGTTATTCACATGATGGTAGTGTCGCTGAAATTAAAGAATATGCTTCTTTTGCTGGAGATATGGGTATCAAAACCTCCTTACATGACTTATTGATACTGATGAGAGTTTATCTAAAACTACTCGACAATGAAGAAAAATACAGCAATATTTTAATTAAAAATGTAGAACAAACCCAATCTTCAACCCTTCACGAAGATGTAGCTGTAGGAATGGCTTGGCACATTATTAAAAAGAAAAAATATTATAATATCATTGCTCACCTTGGTAAAGTTGAAGGCTATCAATGTTCTATCCACTTTGTTCCTGAAACCCAAACTGCTATGGTGATATTATCTAATGCAGATATGGAATTAGAAAACCTAGGTTATATGATGCTAGCTTTAGTTAATAATCATTGGAGAAAAAAAAGAAAGGATAAGATAAGAGATAGGAAAAATAGGTAGTAGCAGTTAGCAGTCAGCAGGGAACAAGTGTTAAGATACATGGGTTTGATATTAGCGAAAAATTACTAATATTTTTTATACAGTTGTATAGTTATAATTTCATATTATTAAAACTAAATTTAAAATAATAAAGAAAATTCTTTATCATTTAGACATAAATCATTCTTCTATTTTAATTCTTTTATAAAAAACGATTAAAACAATGGCAGATATAAGCAAGAAAATTGATAAAATACCCATGGTATAAATAATATGATTTGTTTCTTGAAAGAAAGGAATAGCAAAAATCATTAAAAAGAATATTCTAAATAAAATATTGCTTACGAAAAAGATACTATTTGCCCGCCCATAAAATTGATTAGGAATTTTTCTAAAGAGATATGTAGTTCGTTGAATACGCGTCCCTGCATTGGTAATTCCTAATAATAACATCATCGCATAGAATATGAAAACGCCTTTAGTGATATTCAATATAAAAAATAAAATTGCTGTAAGAATAGTCATTATTATAATCGAAAAACTAATAGAAATATATTTTTCATTAAAAATATATCGAATAGCAATCCCTGCGAATATGGCACCAAGAGCATAATACATTTCTGATGAAGCAAATACATCCCCTGCTGCTCCTAAGTGATTTTCAACATAAATTGGACTCGTATAGAACACTACAACTAATACACATACGAATATAGAATATGAAGCAATTCCAAATAATAAAATCATTGGATTAGATTTGAGGAAATCAAAACCACCTTTGAGTCTTTGAATAACGGTTTGGCTCTCTGATTTTCTAGGAATTAAAGTATGGTAAGTGATTTGATATATCACAAAAAAACTAATAAAATAGGTCAGGGCATCTATAGTAAAAATGTGGTATATTTCCCAAGGAGCAATCTCAATTCCTAAATATAGAGGAAAACCAAAAATTGCCACGTAACCATCCTCACTTCCCTCTAATAATAAGGCGGCAAAGGCACCTGCTAATACACTAGCGGATTGTCCTTGTATCTCTAAATAAGAAGTTATTTTACCATAGTTCTCCTTTTCTGTAATCTCTTGGGCAAAAGCGTATAAATTGGGATAATGAATATTATAATTCATAAAAGTAGTGAGATAAGCAGAAGCGATTAAAAGCCAAGGAACGGAACCATTTTGATAGCCATAAGCACTTACCAAAGTCAATATCGTTCCCATTATAATATTAATCCATAAAAAGATTTTTCTCCTATCATATTTATCCACTAAAGTACCAGAATAAGGTCCCCAAAGCAAGGATACAAAAGTGATAGCGGCGTAAATATATCCGAATAATGAAGTATTTTCATTTTGTGTAAAATACCAAGGAATTGCAAGCATACTAATCCCTTGGGCAATGCCAGAAATGGTATTGGCAACAAACAATAAGTATATTGCTTTCTTATTTTTCCAATTTCTAATACTTGACATTAAAAATTGCTTTCAAGATGATAAAAGGATCTCGATGCTTCATATTTGCCTTGATAGCGTTCTGTATGATCTTTTTGTAATTGAGGAGCAAATGATTCTTGATAACGATTAAATGCATCCATAGATTCACAATGATACTGCATATTAAAGATAGTGGAATCGAGGTCGTTTTCTTCAAGAAGTCTTGACATTTGACAAGCTGAAAATATACCTGTATTCATTACATCAGGGATATGTACCTCTTTCATCCATTGTTTCCAATCTTCCAAAACTTCATTTTGAATGCTCACCCTTACGCTATAAATTATCATTGTAAATATTTTTAATGTAAATATCAATAAAAAAACGGATAAATGTACATTTATCCGTTAAACTTTATTTCATTATTTCTTATACTAATCCTAAAATTTAAAATGGCTCAAAATAATTTTTTTAATCCAATTTTTTGAAAGTCTATCTTAGTTAAACTTTAGCTTGCACTATGCCATTTATTTTCGAAGTTTCTCGATTTTTTGTTTTTGGGTACTGTAAAATAGAAGGTACTCCCCTCCCCTAATTTTGTAAATACATCTATCCTTCCACCATTGGTTTCTATAATTTTTTTGCAAGTCGCCAAACCTACTCCTGAACCTTCATAATTGATACTATGTAATCTTTCAAACGGTTTAAATAATTTGTCTTTAAATTTTTCTTCAAATCCTAGACCATTATCTTTTATATAAATAATATATTCTTTTTCATTTTCATCTGCTGTTATTTCAATTATTGGAGTTTCTTTATCATTATATTTAATCGCATTTGAGACAAGATTTTGAAGGACTTGTATCATTTGGAACTTATGAAATGATACAACTGGCAAATTTCTACTAATAATCTTTACTTTATGCTCTAAAATATCAGAATATAAATTCAATTTTACTTCGTCTAATACATCTTCTAGAACAACATCTGTCTTAATAGGTGTTGCAGTATTGAGTCTTGCAAATTCAATCATAGATTCTAATAAATGGTTTGTTTTATCTGAACTTTTTATTATAAAGTCTGCAAGTTCAGTAATTTTTTCATCTTTACCTTCCAAATTCTTTTTTAATAATTGGGCAAAACTACTCATAGTCCTAATCGGTGCTTTTAAATCATGTGCAACGGTATGGGACAAATCTTCTAATTCTTGGCTTTGTAATTTGAGTTCTTTATTTTGTTTCTTTAGTTTTAAAAATTCTTTCAATAAACTTAAATCACTAAAAAACATGAATAAGGATATTATTAAAATTCCAATAGTGATTAAAATTAAATAGAAAGATACCATCTGTTGTTTATGAGAATTTCGCAAATACAATTGTTTTAGAATTATATTGACGTGTCCGAAAGATTCAATAATATCCTTAGCTAAATGTACATGATTTTCATTGGTTAAAGCATTTACTTTTTCATTGAGATAAAAAGGTGATTCATATAATATTTCTTGTAAAATATATTCATTTTCATTATTAATAGTATTAATAATAATTTGATTTTCCTTAATCTCATTTTTAAGCATATTGATTTCCTCAACCAAAGTCTCTTTATTAGCATTTTGATATAATAAAACATTGAATTTTTGTACTCTTTTTACTAAAGTTTGTTGTTTTAATCCTATAGAAGTATCTATAGAGTTACTGAATTGTTCTAATTGCTGAAAATAAAGAGAAATCCCTATGATAGCCAGTATCATAGTAGAGAAAATCAATAAATTGGTCTTTGATTTAAACTTAGTAGTATTAATTGAAGCAAAATACTTCATATAGTTATGTTGTTTATCATTAAAATAGAATACTTAAATCTATTTTACTTGGATTGGTAATTTTAATTATTCAAAATTAGTGCCAAAACAAGTTAAAAAAATGTATTTTTACCAAAAATATTTTATGAAAACGAAATTCAATCTTTCGATGGGAGAATTGGTAGAACTGTATATGTATAGTTCTTATTATGCTCCTTGGAGAAAGCAAACTTTTAACAAACGACTATTGATTTTTACTGCTATTTATGCCATTTTGGGTATCGTTTTTTTGCTTGAAGGACAATACTCCATAGCTATTGCATTTATTATTCTTGGAATCATTTGGTATTTTTTATACCCTGTATTTTACGTTAAAAGATTAGAAAATTACGCTAAGCATCACTATAACCAAGAAGTAAACAAAAGATTTTTTTTAGAAAACACCTATACTTTTAGTCCTTCTCACTTTGAGATTAGCAATGAACTTATAGAAGCAAAGTGCAAGTGGAATAGTATCGTCAATATTATGGAAAGGGAAAATGCTTTTTGGCTTTTTGAGACCCTGTCTAATGCTCATATTATTCCAAAAAGAGCATTGAGCGAAAAAGATGAAAAGGAATTTAAAGACTTATTGAATAAAATATCTGGTCAAAATATCAAAGTAGGTACTTAAAACTAAAAAAGGCAATTAATAAAGAGTACTCTTTATCATCATCATTTCCTATACATCTTTTCAAGATGAATTAATTCATTATTTTCATTAAAAATAGAACAAATTACAATGCCTCTGACTTCCTTATCTAAATCAATTTTAGTGATATTATCTTGTGTCTTTAGATTTACCAATTCTCTCCCCAACACATCATTTATTTGAACCCTAAGTTTTTGATTATTTGAATTCTCAACAAAGATATATTCAGCTATTGGATTGGGATAAATATCAAGTCCAATATCTTCTTGGATATTTTGATTTTGAATAATTACATCATTCAGTGTATTCGCATTTTCAAGAGCATCGCCAATATGATAAAAATCCACTCCAATAAAATTGGGAATTCTAGAGAAAGCAGTTTCACATTCATTCAGTCTATTGATTAATAATGGATTGACATTGACACTTGCTGCTTGTAAAGAATCTCCTAGTCCCACAGCATTCGTTATCCAATGATTCACTAAAAATAGAGAATTACTACTGCTACCTCTATTCAAATCACAATTGAATTCAGATGCATCTGAAAAACTGTATGGCGTATCAAAAACATGCTCCCAGGCATAATGATACCATGCCTGATTAGATAAACCATTATCTGATTCAGAAAAAATCACTAATCGTTCACCTGCATCAATCATCTCTTGTAGGGTTGCCCATTCCGTTCCTAATGTATGGCTATGTAAATATGAAAATAAACCTGCATCTATTAACTCATTTTCTAATTGAGTTGATGTTACATTCGTTTCAAATATTATGGATACAATTTCATTAGGATGATTATCTAAAAAGGTTTTAATCTCTGCTAAATCTTCTTGTAATGGTTGAGAGCCTAATAAACTAAAGCCATGATATACCACCACTTCTCCATTTTGATCATGAATATCCATCATCAAGCCTCTTACTCCATCATTCAATTGTCTCGAAATGCTAAAAGTTTGATTGGGTCCTTGAAAACCTTCTTCATTAATATTATATGCATTATGAGTCATGACCATAGCTACTTCATTGAACTTCCTATCACACAAATCAGCATGACCATTGCATTGAGCGGTTAATTGTATATTTATCATAATGATTAACAATACAAAAAAACTACATTTATAAAGAAAATCCTTTATCATTTTATTGATATTTTAGAAAAGTAAGTATATAAGACAAAAGACTCTTTACTCAATAAGCTATACTATATACTTACAAAATTAATTGCTTAGCATGACAGGCATTACCAACATTAATATTTCTTCGCCATCATTAGCATCTTCTGGTAATAAGATACCTGCTCTTGTAGGGCTAGATAATTCAATTTTAATTTCATCGCCTTCCAAAACGCCTAGCATTTCCACTAAGAATTTTGCATTAAAACCAATTGTAATTGGATTGCCTTCATAGTTACAAGGCATTTGCTCAGTAGCTTCATTAGAAAAATCCAAATCTTGTGCAGAAATAGTCAAACTCTTTTCATCTATATTCAAAATCACTTGATTGGTTGTTTTATTAGCATAAATCGCAATTCTCTTCAATGAACTCTGAAAATCTCCTCTATTAACAGATAAAACATTAGGATTATCCGTTGGAATAACTGCGTTATAGTCTGGATATCTTGAATCAATCAATCTACAAACCATATATACATCACCCGCAGAGAAAAAGGCATTTGCTTTATTGAACTGTACTTTTACTTCTTCACCAGATGGCAATACATTTTTCAATAAATTAAGTGCTTTTTTAGGTACAATGAAATTACTCATGACCTCGCTCTTTATTTCTTCTGAAAACGTATATTTCACTAATTTATGAGCATCTGTAGCGACAAAAGTAATTTTATTGAAATCTATTTGAAAATAAACACCTGTCATTGCAGGTCTCAAGTCATCATTACTGGTAGCGAATAAAGTTTTAGAAATTCCCTCTGTCAAGGATTGTACGGGCATTGAAATATCATCCGTAGCATCTGCTTCGGGAGGATTGGGAAAATCAGCTCCATTCTCCCCTACTAATTTATATTTTCCAAAAGAAGAAGTAATTTCGATACCAAAATTTTCTTTATCAATATTAAAAGTAATGGGTTGTTGTGGCAACTGTTTTAAAGTTTCTAATAATATTTTAGCGGGGATGGCAACATTTCCATTTTCACTTGAATTGACATCAATAGAAGTGATAATAGAAGTTTCTAAATCCGTAGCTACTATTTGTAATTTATTATTTTCTATTCTAAATAAAAAATCTTCTAAGATAGGTAAGACGGGATTACTTGCAATGGCTCCTTGAACGATTTGCAATTGTTTTAATAAATCTGAAGAAGATACACTAAATTTCATTATTATATTTTAAGTTTAATTCTTATTATTAAATATTATTACTCTTAGAGTCTATTAAAAACATAACACTTTAAACGAGCTATTATTCAACAAAGATAAAAACATTTCTTTATCTTTTATATTTTCAATAATTTTTAATTTTCTAAAAGTAAATAGAAAGCAAATATACGACTTTTAGGCTTTATCTGTACATTAAGATACTAACATATTGTGGATAAATATAATGCAAATAAAAAAGCTTTATCCTTAGAGAATAAAGCTTTTTATATATTATTTAATTTGGTATTTTATTAAGCGAATTTGCTTTCAGCACCAAAATGCTTAACTAATAAATAATAGAACATTGCTCTATACTTATTACGATTTGAAGCACCTAACTGATTTACAACAGCAGAAATTCCATCGTCTAATTTAGAAGAATCTGCCATCCCTAACTTCTTAATTAAAAAGTTATTCTTTACTCTAGCAAGTTCTTCAGGATCAGAACTAGAAACTTTAGAAGCGTCTGCTAAATAGATTGATGGGCCACAAGCTTTAGTTACAGCTGATAACAAATCGTTATCATATTTGATACCTAATTTATCAAATTCTGATTTGTATGTATCTAATGCTTCATTAAATTTACTCATGTTGTTATAATTTATAAAGTTTAAAAAATTTTGTTTTTGCACTGCAATAATAGTAAATATTTACTAGATTTTTAATAAAATAAGGCGACTAAATGTTAATATCAATCAAAATAATCGACATTATCTATTTAAACAGCAAATTTCCAAGTAAAAATAACAAATTTTCTTTATTTTTTCTTTTATAAAAATTTTATTTTTTTAGCCAATATGAAGGATTTAAACGGGTTTGATTTTTCCAAATTTCGAAGTGCATTTCTGATTTTCCTGTTTTTTTATCTTTTCGTACATTGCCTATAATTGTATTGGCATTTACTTTTTCTCCTTTTTTAATATTAATATTTTCTAATTTAGAATACAAGGTATAATATTCTCCATGTTGAATGATGACTAGATAATCTGTTCCAGGCATAAATTTAATAATCGCTACTTCTCCATTAGCTACTGGATATACATTTGCATTATTTTGGCACAAAATATCAATACCACTATTATCAATTGTAATATCAGGAAGATAAGGATGGGCTTGTTTTCCAAAACGAGATGAAATCACGCCATTTTCTACAGGCAAAGGCAATGTACCTTTAAGATTTTTAAAAGAACTGCTATTTTGATTAGTATCAGAGCTTGACGGATTATAGGTTCTATTTCTTTTTCTTTGAGCGATTATTTCTGTTTCGATTAATTGTTCGATAGCTTTATTGAGGGATTCGTGTTCTTTTTTCTGTTGTAAAATCTTATTTCTTAATTTCTTTTCGTTGGATTTGAGTTTTTTATATAATGATTTTTTCGATTTCAATTCATCATTGAGCAATACGAGTTGGTTTTGCTCACTGATAAACAGTTCTGTTTTTTCTTCTTTTTTATATTCTAGTTGCTCTAATTTTTTCTTCAAAGATTCTTGAGTGGCAATAATTCGTTGGGCTTGCTTTTTACGATACTTATCGTATTGTTTTATATACTGCCATCTTTTGTAAGCTTTATTGAAATTAGTTGCTGAAAAAATAAAAGCTAAATCGGACTTCATCAATTTTCGACGATAAGCCATTCGAAGCATTTCTTCATAGTCTTCTTTGACTTTTATGGCGTCTTGTTCTAGCGATTGTATGACTTCAGTACTCCTAAAAATACTTTGTTCATATATTTCCATTTCTTCTTGAATGGTTTGAATGAGTGCTTCACGATTTTTGATTTGAACTTGAACGGCTAATAATCTTTCGTAGGCTTGTTCTTTATTTTTAGACGTTTGATTGAGGATTTTATTGGTGTTTTTTATATCATATAATAAAGACTTTCTTTTATTTTCAAGCTGTTTTTTGGCTTGGCCAAAAAAAGCAAAAGGAAAAGAAATAAAAAATAATAAAAGTAATATTTTAGTCCAACCGCTCATAATGTTCTGGTATCTCAAATTTAATTTTTGATGCCTTATTAAATGACACTTTAGAAAAATCAAGTTCTAGTTCTGAAACTGTATCTTGATTTTTCATATTTATTTGACGAAGATACGAAAATATTAGTTGATTATCCAATTCTTTATATGACTTATAAGTACAATTCACTTGTTGGTTTAATTCACTATCATTCCATTGCATTTGAGATAATACAAATTGATTGGCATCGACAAAATAAAGGTTTTCACCAAAATCATTTTTTTGTTTTAAAACATAATTGGGTGCTTCGTTTTTAATTTTCATTTTTTCATCAGAAAACCAAATTGGGTTTCCTAAAAGGGCATCATATAGTTTATTAAAATCAGAGCCATCACCTGCATTAAATCCTAATCTTTCTCTTAAAAAATCAAAGGATAAAGCATAATATTGTTTATCTAATTTATTAATAATAAAAACAGAATCGGGACGGATTAATGCCCTACCTGCTTCTACTCCTAGTTTCTTTACCAAAACCCAAATCACACTATCCTTTCTCATTTTTACATAAGCTGTAGCTTTTAAGTTGGTTTCTCCATCTTTTATTTTGATATTGGCTTTGCCCGAAAACCACTCAACATTTAGATGGTTGTTTTCTAATTTTTCTAAGGCTTTTTTAAC
>JAHDBK010000016.1 GCA_020630455.1 Saprospiraceae bacterium | reverse complement strand
GTAAAGCAGGTAGAAAACGTTGGTTAGGACGTCGCCCTAGAGTTAGAGGTGTTGCGATGAATCCAGTAGATCACCCAATGGGTGGTGGTGAAGGTAGGGCTTCAGGAGGACATCCACGTTCTAGAACAGGTATCATGGCGAAAGGACAGAAAACAAGAAATCGCAAGAAGTATAGTAACAAATTAATTATTTCCAAAAGGAAGAAAAAGAATTAATCCATAAGTAATGGCAAGATCACTTAAAAAAGGACCTTATGTTTTTCATAAATTGTTGAAAAAAATTGAAAAAGCAAAGGAATCAAATAAAAAGAGCGTAATTAAAACATGGTCACGCTCATCAATGATAATTCCTGACATGGTAGGTGAAACAATAGGAGTACATGACGGTAGAAAGTTTGTTCCTGTTTACGTTACCGAAAATATGGTAGGACATAAATTGGGCGAATTTGCCCCTACTCGTACCTTCAGAGGTCATGGTGGAAATAGAAAATAAAAAAGGTTTAATAGCTGAACTATTTAAAATAAGAAAATGGAAGCGACAGCCAAATTAAGAAATTGCCCTATGTCAGCTCGTAAAATGAGATTAGTAGTTGACTTAATAAGAGGTAGGGAAGTAGATGAAGCACTTAATATCTTGAAATTTACCAAAAACGAAGCAGCTGTTTGGTTAGAAAAACTACTATTATCAGCTATTTCAAATTGGGAAAATAAATCAGGATTAGATGCTGATGAATATCAACTTTATATTAAGACGATATTCTCTAACGAAGGTACTATGTTGAAAAGATATCAGCCTGCACCTCAAGGTAGGGCTCATAGAATTAGAAAACGTATGAACCACGTTACACTAATATTAGAAAATTTAGTTTCTTTCGAGGAAGATGAATACCAAGAAGAAGAGTATGAAGAAGAAATCGAAGAAACAGAAGAGGAATTAACTGAAGAATAAATTTAAATAACTTATATACCTTATGGGGCAGAAAACGAATCCAATCGGTAATAGGCTAGGAATCATTAGAGGATGGGACTCTAATTGGTTTGGTGGCAAAGATTTTGGGAAAAAAGTTGTTGAAGACGAAAGAATTCGCAACTATCTCCGTGCAAGGGTGAAAAGAGGTGGAATTGCACGTATAGTAATTGAAAGAACTTTAAAAAGAATTACTGTAACTATTTATACTTCAAGACCAGGAATCATTATTGGTCAAAAAGGTAGAGAGGTTGATAGTATAAGAGCAGAGTTGAATAAACTTACTGGTCAAGAAGTTCAAATCAATATTGTTGAAATTCGCAAACCTGAACTAGATGCCTATATCGTAGGTGAATCTATTGCTAAACAAATTGAAGGACGTATCAATTATCGTCGTGCTATTAAAATGGCTATTCAGTCAACGATGAGAACAGGTGCAGAAGGAATTAAAGTTCGTATATCTGGTCGTTTGAATGGTGCTGAAATGGCTCGTTCAGAAGAATATAAAGACGGAAGGACTCCTTTGCATACATTTAGAGCAGATATTGATTATGCCTTAGTCGAAGCACTTACTGTTTATGGTAAAATAGGCGTGAAAGTTTGGATTTGTAAAGGTGAAGTTCTTGGAAAAAGAGATCTTTCTCCAAATGTTGGAGTTCAAGCTAAAAATACAAAAGGTGGAGGAAGAGGAGATAGAAATAAAAAATCTGGAGGAAGAAGGAATTTTAATAAAAATAGATAATAAATAGTCAAAAAAAATCCGTAATTTTGCCGAACTTTTGCTCAAGGGGGCTTGAATTTGAGATTTTTATAACTAAGTTTTATATATAATTTTGAAAATATTTTGAGATGTTACAACCAAAACGTGTAAAATATAGAAAACAGCAGAAAGGTAGAGTAAAAGGTATTGCTCAAAGAGGAAGTACAGTTTCTTTCGGCTCATTTGGTCTAAAGTCTCTTGACGCAGGTAGAATTACTAACCGCCAAATAGAATCTGCCCGTATCGCAATGACGCGTTACATGAAAAGGGAAGGAAAAGTTTGGATTAGAATTTTCCCAGACAAACCTATTACTAGCAAGCCTTTAGAGGTACGTATGGGTAAAGGTAAAGGAGCACTGGACCATTGGGTTGCAGTTGTTAAACCAGGTAGAATTATGTTTGAATTAGATGGTGTACCTGAAGATGTAGCAGTTGAAGCATTAAGATTAGCAGCTCAAAAATTACCAGTTCAAACAAAAACAGTAAAAAGAATTGATTACCAAGGATAATAAATAAAGTCATGCCTAGTAAAAAATTTGAGGAATTAAATGCAATGACTCCAGAGGAGTTACAAGCAGAACTACAAGAAACAGAGACGTTTCTTCAAAAATTAAAGTTCGACCACGCTATTAAAGGTCTTGAAAATCCTTTAGCAATAAGAAACGTAAGAAGAGATATTGCTAGAATCAAGACTGAGCAAAGAAGAAGGGAACTAGCAGATGCAAGTCCTGAAGTATTAGCTAATCGTAGTAAAATACGTCAAAGAAGACGAAGAAAATAGTCCAACAATGGAAGAAAATAAAAGAAATCTTAGAAAAACTCGTATTGGTGTAGTTGTTAGTAATAAAATGGACAAAACAATTGCAGTATTGGTGGAGAGAAAATTCCTTCACCCAATATACGGTAAACCTGTAAAAAGAACTAAGAAGTTTTTAGCTCATGACAATAGTAATGAATGTACTATTGGAGATACAGTTAAAATTATGGAAACACGCCCTCTAAGTAAATTAAAAAGATGGCGATTGGTTGAAATTTTAGAAAAAGCTAAGTAATTTTTTTACTTGTTAAATTAAATATTATTAAGACATGATACAACAGGAATCAAGACTTAGAGTAGCGGATAATAGTGGTGCTAAAGAAGTACTTTGTATTCGCGTATTGGGTGGTTCTAAGCGTCGTTATGCTTCTATCGGAGATGAGATAGTAGTTACAGTGAAAGATGCATCACCTGGAGGTATAAAAAAAGGTAGTGTTTCTCGTGCCGTTGTGGTTAGAACCAAAAGTCCTCTTAGAAGAAAAGATGGTTCTTATATCCGTTTTGATGATAATGCAGTAGTATTATTAAGTGCAGCGGGAGAACCGAGAGGTACTCGTATTTTCGGACCTGTAGCAAGAGAATTACGTGACAAAGATCATATGAGAATTGTTTCACTTGCTCCAGAAGTTTTATAACATTTTTAATTTTTAGTATCAATGTCTATGAAAAATAAAAATACAAGATTCGCTCCTAAATTTCATGTGAAAAAAGGAGATAAGGTAGAAGTAATTGCTGGTAAAGATAAAGGCAAACAAGGTGTAATCCTTGAAATGCAACCTAGCAAAAACAAAGCCGTTGTAGAAGGGCTTAATGTGGTTACAAAACACGTTAAACCAACTGAAACAGAGCAAGGAGGTATCAACAAAATTCCTGCTCCAATTCATTTATCAAATATAATGTTAGTAGGCTCGGATGGAGAACCTACTCGTGTAGGAAGAAAACTCGTGGACGGAAAACTCGTCCGCTATTCAAAAAAGACAGGAGAAATCATTAAGTAATGGATTACACACCTCGTTTTAAAAAGAAATACTTAGAAGAAGTTGTACCTAAATTATTGGAGCAATTTCAGTATAAGTCTGTTATGCAAGTACCTAAGATTGAAAAAATTAGTATCAATCAAGGGGTCGGTGCAGCTACTGCAGATAAAAAATTAATAGATAATGCAGTAAAAGAAATGACTTTAATCGCTGGACAAAAAGCAGTTTCTACTTTAGCTAAAAAGTCAGTTTCAAACTTTAAACTTCGTGAAGGAATGCCTATCGGTTCTAAAGTTACATTGAGAAACAATCAAATGTATGAGTTCCTTGATAGATTAGTATCTATAGCATTACCACGTGTTCGTGACTTCAGAGGTATTAATGACAAAAGTTTTGATGGAAGAGGTAATTATACAATGGGTGTTACGGAACACATTATCTTTCCAGAAATCGATATTGATAAAGTAAGTAGAATTACAGGTATGAATATTACTTTCGTAACATCTGCCAAAACAGATGCCGAAGCTTTAGCGCTTTTGAAAGCAATGGGATTACCATTCGTAAATCGCTCTTAAATTTATATACATTATGTCAAAGAAATCAATAATAGCACGTCAGAAAAAACGTGAAAGATTAGTTGCAAAATATGCTGATCTAAGAGCGCAACTTAAGAAAGAAGGACGTTATGATGAATTAGATAAATTACCTAAAAATTCATCTCCCGTTAGATTGAAAAATCGTTGCTTGATTACAGGACGCCCAAAGGGATATATGAGAGCCTTTGGTATCAACCGTGTTACTTTCCGTAAAATGGCAAATGAAGGAAAAATACCAGGCGTAACCAAAGCAAGTTGGTAATCTTTTTTATAATTCTTTTAAGAAAATAGACTGTAAAAATGTTAATAACAGATCCAATAGGTGATTATCTGACTAGAATCAGAAATGCTCAAATGGCCGGACATAGAATGGTGGAAATTCCAGCTTCTAGAATGAAAAAAGCCATTACAGAAATATTATACAACCAAGGTTATATCTTAAAATACAAATTCGCTGATGATGAAGGAAAAGGTGGTATTATTAAGATAGCTTTAAAATACGATGCTCAAACAAAAGAACCGGTTATTAGACAGTTAGGTCGTATCAGCCGTCCAGGTTTGAGAAAATACGCTAAATCTGCTGAAATTCCTAGAATCATTAATGGACTAGGTGTATGTATTGTTTCTACAAATAAAGGTATTCTTACCGATAAACAGTGTAGAGCACAAAACGTAGGCGGAGAATTATTATGTTATATTTATTAATAATAGTTTAAATCTGAATAAGATGTCACGAATAGGAAAAGCTCCAATTACAGTTCCAGCTAATGTTACTTTTTCAGTAGATGATGCTAATATAGTAACTGTAAAAGGACCAAAAGGTGAATTAAAGCAACAAATTAATCCTGATATTCAGTTTGAATTGAATGATGGTGAGTTGACTGTAAAAAGACCAACAGACCAAAAACGCCATCGTGCAATGCATGGTTTATATAGATCTTTGGTTGCTAATATGATAGAAGGGGTTGCTCAAGGATTTTCTAAAGAATTAGAATTAGAAGGGGTTGGTTATCGTGTTACTAATACAGGAAACTTAATAGAACTCTTACTAGGATATTCTCACCCAATTATGTTCTACATTCCTGATGATTTAGATGTGGAAACTAAAATGGATAAAGGACAACGTCCTTACATCAAAATCTCAGGTTGCGATAAGCAATTGGTAGGCCAAGTTGCAGCTAAAATACGCTCATTTAGAAAACCAGAACCTTATAAAGGTAAAGGTGTCCGTTTCAAAGGCGAAATATTGCGTAGAAAAGCTGGTAAAACTGCTGCTAAATAAAAATTTATTTGTAATAAATATATACTCATTTTTGAGATGAAAGCTACAAAAAAAGAAAAAAGACAAAGAATTCATTGGAGAATTCGTAATAAAGTTCAAGGAACTCCTGAACGTCCGCGTATTTCTATCTTTAGAAGTAATAAATCAATCTATGCTCAAGTAATAGATGATTTAAATGGCATAACTATTTGTTCTGCTTCTTCTAATGATAATAGCGTTGACGCTTCATTGTCTAAAGTTGAACAATCCAATCAAGTAGGAAAAATATTAGCTGATAAAGTTAAATCTGCAGGTCTTGAATCTGTTGTGTTTGATAGAGGCGGTTATTTATATCATGGTAGAGTAAAAGCATTAGCTGAAGGAGCTCGTGAAGGAGGACTTAAATTTTAAAATTAATAGGAAATGGCTAGAAATAAACAAGACAGGATTAAACCTGCTGAAATTGAATTAAAAGAAAAATTAGTAAACCTTAATCGTGTTGCTAAAGTTACTAAAGGGGGTAGAACTTTTAGTTTTGCAGCAGTAGTAGTTGTAGGAGATGAAAATGGAACTGTAGGACATGGCTTAGGTAAAGCAAGAGATGTTTCTGAAGCAATTTCTAAAGCAGTTGATGATGCTAAAAAGAACTTAATCAAAGTTCCTATTTTTAATGGTACCATTCCTCATGAACAAAAAGGAAAATATGGTGCAGGTAAAGTATTAATTAAACCTGCTTCTGATGGTACAGGTCTAATCGCAGGTGGTGCAATGCGTGCTGTCTTAGAAATTTGTGGTGTACAAAATGTACTTTGTAAATCACAAGGTTCATCAAATCCTCATAATGTAATAAAAGCTACTATTGATGCTTTGTCTAAATTGCGTTCTCCTCAGAGAATTGCTCGCCAAAGAAATATTAGCATTCAAAAATTATTTGAAGGATAATTAATAATACTTTAATATTTAAAACATAATCAAATGCCTAAAGTTAAAGTTACTCAAGTAAGAAGCGTAATAGGACATCCTAAAAGTCAAAAAGATACAGTTCGTTCTTTAGGACTAAGAAAAATAAATCACTCTGTAGAAATTGAAACTAATCCTCAAATTCTTGGAATGATTAAAAAAGTAAGCCACTTAATAAAAGTGGAAGAAGTTTAAATTAATATCTATTTTAAAATAGTATTCTGATGGAATTACATAATTTGAAACCAGCACAAGGTGCTACTAAGAATAATAAAAGAATAGGAAGAGGACAAGGGTCTGGTCGCGGTGGTACTTCTACTCGTGGACATAAAGGAGCAAAGTCTCGTTCTGGATATAGCAACAAAAGAAATTTTGAAGGTGGTCAAATGCCTCTTCAAATGAGATTACCTAAAAGAGGTTTTAAAAACCCGAATAGAGTAGAATATGTTGCTATTAATTTAGGAAGATTACAAAAAATTGTAGATAAATATAAATTAAATGAAGTTTCTCCTGAAATTTTATATACAAATGGAATTATCAAAAAGAGAGATAGAATCAAGATTCTAGGTAATGGAGAAATGACTTCTAAATTAAATATTACGGCTCATGCCTGTTCTAAAACAGCTCAACAAGCTGTTGAAGGATTAGGTGGTTCAATAACCATTTTATAAATAGGTATAATGAATAAATTTATTAAAACCTTAAAGAATATTTGGAGTATTGAAGATTTGCGTCAACGCATTCTCTTCACAATTGGTTTATTAGCTGTCTTTCGTTTAGGTACTTTTTTGGTTTTACCTGGTATTGATGGGCGAGCTATGGCAGCAGCAGTTGAAAGTCAATCCGCAGATAACAGTTTGGTCGGATTGATTTCCTTATTTACAGGTGGAGCATTTTCGCAGGCATCTGTTTTTGCTTTAGGTATTATGCCTTACATATCTGCATCCATCATTGTTCAATTATTAGGTTTTGCAGTGCCGTACTTTCAAAGACTACAAAAAACAGAAGGAGAATCAGGTAGGAAAAAAATTAACCAAATCACTCGTTTATTAACCGTAGCGATTACTCTAGTTCAAGGAGGTGGTTATTTAACTTATGTTAGTACAATGGATATTCCACCTGATTTTGATTATATAGTTTCACCTGGTTTAAGTCCAATAATCTTCTGGGCTACAGGTATTATTATCCTATCTACAGGAACCATTTTTGCAATGTGGCTAGGAGAGAAAATAACAGATAGAGGTATTGGAAATGGTGTTTCTTTATTAATTACAATAGGTATCATTGCTGCCCTTCCAGGTGCTTTTGGTGCAGAAATAGAGTTGACAGCTTTCCAAGCTCCATTTATATTCCTTTTAGAAATGATTATTTTATTTGCAATAATCTTGGTTACCGTTATGCTTTCTCAAGCAATACGTAAAATACCAGTTCAATATGCGAAAAGAGTAATCGGTAGAAAAGGAGCGATGATTCCTCAAGCAGGAGAAAGAGAAAGTATTCCAATTAAAGTTATTGCTGCGGGTGTAATGCCAATCATTTTTGCTCAAGCTTTGATGTTTTTACCAGCTACTTTAGCTCAATATACTTTTGGAAGTGAAGCTCCTACTGGAATATTAAAAGCATTAAGTGATTTTACTTCTTGGCAATACAATGTGATTTACTTTTTCTTAGTAGTATTATTTACTTATGTATATACTGCTTTGATTGTAAATCCTAAAGATTATGCTGAATATCTAAAAAGACAGAATGCCTTTATTCCAGGTATAAAACCTGGTGCTAAAACAGCAGAATATATAGATGCGGTAGTTACAAGAATAACATTACCAGGTGCTGTATTCTTAGGGTTTATTTCTGTTTTTCCAGCAATAGTTTCATTATTTGGTGTGAATCCGGGATTTGCAATGTTCTTTGGAGGAACTTCTTTATTAATCATTGTAGGTGTAGTCTTAGATACATTACAGCAAGTCGAAAGTCACTTAGTAATGAGAAAGTATGATGGATTAATTAAATCTGGTAGATTAAGAGGAAGAAGCCGTATGCAAGATATTGGGGCTCCGATGTAATAATCACTCATGCGAAAAAAAAATAGCCAAATATATTTTAAAACAGAAGAAGAAGTTGAAGCAATCAGAGAAAGTTGCTTGATTGTTTCAAAAGCTTTAGCTCTCGTTGCATCTTTGATAAAACCAGGCGTTACAGGTGAAGAACTGGATAAAAAAGCTGAAGAATTAATAAGAGATCATAAAGCTGTTCCAGGATTCAAAGGATATGGAGATTTCCCTGCAACATTATGTATATCAATTAATGAAGGTGTAGTTCATGGAATACCTTCAAAAAAAGAATTTAAAGACGGAGATGTAGTATCAGTTGATTGTGGTTCGTATTTAAATGAATTTTATGGCGATGCTGCATATACCTTCGCTTTAGGCGAAGTCCCTCAAGAGACAATGGAACTTTTAAGTGTTACTAAAACATCGTTATACAAAGGTATAGAAAATGCAGTACACGGAAAAAGAATCGGAGACATAGGTTTTGCTATTCAAAGCTATTGTGAAAAAGAACACTCTTATGGAGTAGTTAGAGATTTGGTAGGACATGGAATTGGTAAAAATTTACACGAAGCTCCTGAAGTACCAAATTACGGTAGAAGAGGTCAAGGCTTTCTAATGAAAGAAGGACTAGTAATAGCAATTGAACCCATGATTAATATGGGAGTAAGAAATGTTGTCCTAGCTAATGACGGTTGGACAATCATTACTAAAGATAAATTGCCTTCAGCACATTACGAACATACCGTAGTTGTAAGGAAAAATAAGGCAGAAATCCTCTCAAATCATGACTTTCTTGAAAAAGAAATAAAAAATAATAGTGAAATTAATGAAATTTTGCTAAAAAATTAAGATATTTGCACTCCGAAAAAAGAAATACGTATTTTTTATGGCAAAACAAGATTTGATAAAACAAGATGGGACAGTTGAAGAAGCATTGTCAAACGCAATGTTTCGTGTGAGGTTAGAAAATGGACATCAAATAGTTGCAAATATCTCAGGTAAGATGAGAATGAATTATATTAGAATCTTACCAGGCGATAAAGTAGCTGTTGAAATGTCACCTTATGATTTAAGTAGAGGTCGCATTACATACAGGTACAAATAACTTTAAAACAGTTTATTATGAAAGTTAGAGCATCAGTAAAGAAAAGAACAGCCGATTGTAAAGTTGTTCGTAGAAAAGGTAGAATTTATATCATTAACAAAAAGAATCCTAGGTTTAAACAAAGACAAGGATAAAAAAGCGATAATAAAATGGCTCGAATTGCAGGTGTAGATTTACCACGTAATAAAAGAGGTGTGATCAGTTTGACATACATCTACGGTATTGGTAAACAAAGTGCTAAAAAGATTTTAGCAGAAGCTAATATTAGTGAAGATGTTAGAGTACAAGATTGGGACGACCAAAATATCCGTACTATCTCTAGAATCATCCAAGATGATTTTACTGTAGAAGGTGAATTGCGTTCCGAAGTACAAACTAATATCAAACGCTTAATGGATATAGCATGTTATAGAGGTTTACGTCACAGAAAAGGATTACCTTTAAGAGGACAAAAAACCAAAACCAATGCTCGTACTAGAAAAGGTAAAAAGAAAACAGTAGCTAATAAGAAAAAAGCTACTAAATAGTAATTATTTAATAGTAATCTTAACAATATTAATAAGATGGCTAAGAGGCAAAAAGCAAAGAAAAAGAATGTTAAGGTGGAAGCCGAAGGAATGGTTTTCATTAAAGCAAGTTTTAATAATATTATTGTTTCGTTGACAAACAAACAAGGACAAGTAATCTCTTGGGGCTCGGCTGGTAAATCTGGTTTTAGAGGCTCTAAGAAAAATACTCCTTACGCTGCAACAATGGCAGCAACAGAAGCAGCAAAAGAAGCTTATGACTTAGGTATGAGAACGGCTGTTGTTTATGTTAAAGGTCCAGGTTCAGGTAGAGAAGCAGCTATTCGTGCAGTGGATAGTTGTGGAATAAGAGTTAGTCAAATCCAAGATGTAACTCCTATACCTCACAATGGTTGTCGTCCACCGAAACGTCGTAGAGTATAATTTATTAGTATCATCCTAATAAGAATAATTAAAAATGGCAAGATATACAGGTCCAGTAACTAAAAAAGCCCGTGCTTTCGGAGAACCAATATTTGGTTTTGATAAAAGTTTCGAAAGAAAAAAATATCCTCCAGGTCAACACGGTAATTCAAGAAGAAGAAAACAAAAATCTGACTACGCTGTCCAATTAATGGAAAAGCAAAAAGCAAAATATACTTATGGTGTATTAGAACGTCAGTTCCGTAACTTATTCGAAAGAGCAAGTAGAAAAAGTGGTGTAACTGGTGTTTTACTACTTCAAATGCTTGAATCAAGATTAGATAATGTTGTATTTAGATTAGGACTTGCTCCTACTCGTAGAGCAGCTAGGCAGTTAGTATCACACAAACACATCGTTTTAAATGGTGTCGTTACTAATATTCCTTCTTGCCAAATACGTCCTGGTGATGTTGTAGGTGTTAGAGGAAAATCTCAAGGCTTACAAGTTGTCAACGAATCAGTTGGTTCTAAAGGAAATGCAGGTAAATATAGTTGGTTACAATTCAATCAAGATAAATTGGAAGGAACCTATCTTGCATACCCTGAAAGAGACCAAATTCCAGAAAATATTAATGAGCAACTTATCGTCGAGTTGTACTCTAAATAATCTTAATATTTGAAATTATAAGGGTTTGGCAATATGGTAGTTTCTAACATATTGTCAAACTCATTTTTATAAATAACGTTTTCTCCAAAGTATATCAGTATGAGTATTTTGAATTTTCAACAACCTGATAAAATAATATTAAATAAAACTACTGAATTTGATGGTTCATTCGAATTTAAACCTCTTGAACCAGGTTATGGCCAAACAGTAGGAAACTCACTTCGTAGAGTTCTTTTATCTTCTCTTGAAGGTTTTGCTATTTCAGCAATTCGAATTGCAGGAGTCGATCACGAATTTTCTACAATTAAAGGTGTAGTGGAAGATGTAGTTGATATTATTTTAAATATAAAGCAAGTACGCTTAAAGCAATTAATTCGCGATGAAGATATTGTAGATGAAAAAATCTATTTGACTATTTCTGGTAAAGAACAATTCTTAGCTGGAGATATCGAAGAGCATACTAATATCTTTAAAGTGATGAACCCTGATTTACATATCTGTACAATGGAACCTTTCGTTAACCTAGAAATGGAATTAACCATTACTAAAGGAAGAGGATATGTGCCAGCAAGTGAAAATTTACCAAAAGATGCTGCTCTAGGTGTAATTCCAATTGATGCAATTTATACACCTATTAAAAATGTAGCATATAAAGTAGAAAATACTCGTGTAGGACAACGTACAGATTACGAAAAATTAAGCATTGAGGTTAGAACTGATGGTACTATCCATCCAGAAGATGCAGTTAAACAAGCTGCTCGTATCTTAATTCAACATTTAATGTTGATTACAGATGAAAATATCAAGTTCGATACAGGACTTAACCAAGAAGAAAATGTAGTAGATGAGCATATCTTACATATGAGAAAATTATTGAAAACTTCTCTTGAAGATATGGACTTGTCTGTTAGAGCTTATAACTGCCTTAAAGCAGCTAAAATTAATAGCTTGGCAGAATTAGTGAAATATGAAACTCATGAATTATTGAAGTTCCGTAACTTTGGTAAGAAATCATTGGTAGAAATAGAAGAACTTCTAGTTGAAAAAGGACTTTCTTTTGGAATGGACTTGGCTAAATATAAGTTAGACGAAGAATAATAATCAATAGCAGGTTATTCCTATTCATAGGAATATGATATTTTAAATAATTGCAATTTACAGTTCATTAATTCATTTTGTACCTGCCACTTTATTTAATGAATTTGTGTTGCGAAGTTAATTTTTTTTATAATGAGACATGGTAAAAAATTCAACCATCTAGGAAGAAAAAAAGGACATAGAAAAGCCCTTTTAAAAAATCTTTCTATCGCTCTAATTGAGCACAAAAGAATTAGAACTACTTTAGCAAAAGCTAAAGCATTAAGAGTTCATATCGAACCAATGATTACTAAATCTAAAGATAATACAACACATTCTAGACGTGTTGTTTTTAGTTATCTTCAAAACAAACATGCTGTTAAAGAATTATTCGAAAATATCGCACCAACAGTAGGAGATAGACCAGGTGGTTATACAAGAGTAATTAGAACAGGTTTCCGTAGAAGTGATGGTTCTGAAATGGCTTTGATTGAATTAGTAGATTACAATACTGTTTATACAGGTAAAATCGAAAAAGAAGATACGAAGAAAAAACGTACTCGTAGAAGTAGACGTTCTAAAAAAGACGAGACTTCAAATGAAAACGTTGAAAATACAAATGAAGAGGTATCTGAAGATAATACTGAAGAATAAAATGTTATCTCTTACATAAAAAATATAAAGCGGCATTTCCTTTAATCGGGAATTGTCGCTTTTTTATTTTTTAATCAATAAAAAATGTATTAAAATCATTTACTATTTTATCTTTGCAGTAAATTGAGAACGGATAAAATGGTTTTTTTAAATAAAAACAAACTTTAATAAAGAGTTTTTTTTATAAATAATAAAATCTAATGCAAAAAGAAGCAATTTTAGTCCTTGAAGACGGTACTGTTTTTAAAGGAAAAGCCGCAGGAAAAATTGGAACAACTACAGGTGAAATTTGTTTCAATACAGGTATGACGGGTTATCAAGAAATTTTTACTGACCCCTCTTATTTCGGACAAATTCTAGTCGCAACCAATGTTCATATTGGTAATTATGGAATTAAAGAAGCCGAAGACGAATCCAATTCTATCAAAATTTCTGGATTAATTTGTAAAGATTTTAATGAAAAATATTCTCGCCCTCAAGCAGATTATTCCATTCAAGAATATTTTGAAAATGAAAATTTAGTAGGCATATCTGATGTGGATACCAGATCAATTGTTCGCCATATTAGAAATAAAGGAGCAATGAATGCTATTATATCTTCTGATAATTTAGATATTAAAGAATTAAAAAAATTGGTCAAAAAAGTTCCTAGTATGAAAGGACTTGAACTGGCTTCAAAAGTAAGTACTAATGATACTTATGTGTTGGGAGATGGAGATAAAAAAGTAGCAGTTCTAGATTTTGGAACAAAAAGAAATATTCTAAGGAATTTTACAAAAAGAGGTGTTAAGGTTAAAGTTTTTCCAGCTAAAACGTCCTTGGATGAAATTAAAAAGTGGAGTCCAGATGGCTATTTCTTATCTAATGGACCAGGCGATCCATCTGCAATGGACTATGCTATAGAAACAACTAAGCAAATTTTAAAAGAAGATAAACCCGTTTTTGGAATATGTTTAGGACATCAAATATTAGCATTAGCAATGGATATTCCTACGTATAAAATGCATAATGGACATAGAGGTATTAATCACCCAGTCCAAAATTTGATTACAGGAAAGTGTGAAGTAACTAGCCAAAATCACGGATTTGGAGTAAGCCCTGAAGCTATCAAAAAACATAGCGATACAGTTGAAGTTACTCATGTGAATTTAAATGATGATACTATTGAAGGCATCAAAGTAAAAGGCAAAAATGCATTCTCTGTTCAGTATCATCCAGAAGCAGCTCCAGGCCCACATGATTCAAGATATTTATTTGATGATTTTGTAAAATTATTATAATTAAAAATGTACTTAGTACTCATTACTAAGTACTCAATACTTTAAAAAGATGAGTGAAATTATAGATATCATAGCAAGAGAAATCCTCGATTCAAGAGGAAACCCAACTGTAGAAGTTGAAGTATTAACCGAAGAAGGTGCAGTGGGAAGAGCAGCCGTTCCATCAGGTGCGTCAACAGGAAAGTATGAAGCAGTCGAATTAAGAGATGGTGATAAAAAACGCTATTTAGGAAAAGGCGTTTTGAATGCTTGTGAAAATGTAGAAGAAATCATTCTACCTGCTTTAGAAGGTATAGATGTCTTTGATCAAAGATTGATTGATTCTATAATGATAGAAGAAGATGGTACAGAAAATAAAGCTAAAATAGGAGCGAATGCTATTCTTGGAGTGTCATTGGCATGTGCCCATGCTGCCGCTCAAGAAGCCTATATGCCTTTATATAGATATGTAGGTGGTGCAAATGCCCACGTTTTACCTGTTCCAATGATGAATATTCTCAATGGAGGTTCTCATGCAGACAATAGTATTGATTTCCAAGAATTCATGATTATGCCTGTTGGAATGGATACTTTTAGCGAAGCATTAAGAGCAGGAGTAGAAGTATTCCATAACTTGAAAAAAGTATTAAAATCTAAAGGCTATTCTACAAATGTAGGAGATGAAGGAGGATTTGCTCCTAATATCAAATCAAATGAAGAAGCTATCGAAACAGTATTGAAAGCTATCGAAACAGCAGGCTACAAACCAGGTGATGATTTTTATATCGCAATGGATGCTGCCGCTTCTGAGTTCTATAATGAAAAGGAAAAAGTATATCATTTCCATAAATCAAGTGGTAAAAAACTGAGTCCAGAAGAAATGGTTGCTTATTGGACAGATTGGACTAAAAAATATCCAATTGCTTCAATAGAAGATGGATTACATGAAGATGATTGGAAAGCATGGACCTCTTTAAATAAAAAAATAGGAAATAAAATCCAATTAGTAGGTGATGATTTATTTGTTACCAATACTAAGAGATTACAAAAAGGTATAGATAAAAAATCAGCCAATTCTATCCTCATAAAAGTGAATCAAATTGGTTCATTAACTGAAACGATTGATGCTGTAAATTTAGCAACAAGACATTCGATGACAAGTGTTATGAGCCATAGGTCTGGTGAAACTGAAGATGTAACTATTGCAGATTTAGCAGTAGCTTTAAATACAGGTCAAATTAAAACAGGTTCGGCTTCTCGTTCTGACCGTATCGCTAAATACAATCAATTGTTAAGAATAGAAGAAGAATTGGGAGATATGGCCTATTATCCAGGTAGGAAAATATTGAGAAAATAAAGATTTTCCAATTTCATTTGACCTTATTACGAAAAGTTTTTTATGAAAGACAATTTAGCTATAATCAATTTTTCGTAATAAGGTCTATTTGATTATCTTTGTAGCAAATTTTTCAAATGGCAAAAATAGTCAATCCACTCAAACCATTAACGGATAAGCTTCCTAAACCTTTGCGTAATAAGTATATTATTACGCTAATTATTTTCTTTATCATTGTTTTATTGAGTAAAATTAATCCATATACTCAATGGAAGTTGATTCAATCTAAAGAAGAATTAATTGATAAAAAAGCATATTATGAAGATAAGTTAGAAGAGGTCAATCAAGATAGGGAAGATAATAAAAAACACATTGAAAAATTCGCTAGAGAAAAATACTATATGAAGAAAAGAGATGAAGATGTCTTTGTAATCGAAAAAGAAAAAGAAACTGAATAATAAAGAATTTTCTTTATTATTTTAAATGAATTATTATTATAAATTAACAATATATAAATTAATATGTCTGTTTTAGTAAACAAAAATTCCAAAATTATAGTACAAGGTTTTACAGGTAAAGAAGGTACTTTTCACGCTGGTCAAATGATTGATTATGGCACACCCATAGTAGGTGGTGTTACACCAGGGAAAGGTGGTCAATCTCATTTGGGAAAACCAGTTTTTAATACAGTAGATGAGGCCGTTAGAAAAGCAGGGGCGGATACTAGTATTATTTTTGTACCTCCTAGATTTGCAGCCGATGCCATTATGGAAGCTGCTGAAGCAGGGATTAAAGTAATTATTTGTATCACAGAAGGAATACCTGTTCAAGATATGGTGAAAGTAAAAGCGTATTTAGGGCGTTTTGATTGTATCTTGGTAGGGCCTAATTGTCCAGGCGTAATTACTCCAGATGAAGCAAAAGTAGGTATCATGCCAGGGTTTATTTTCAAAAAAGGAAAAGTAGGCGTGGTTTCTAAATCAGGTACATTGACTTACGAAGCAGCAGACCAAATCGTTAAAGCGGGATATGGTATTTCAACAGCTATTGGTATTGGTGGTGATCCAATTATTGGTACACCAACCAAAGAAGCAATAGAACTACTGATGAATGACCCAGATACTGAAGCTATCGTAATGATTGGAGAAATAGGTGGAAACTATGAAGCATTGGCTTCTGAATATATCAAATCTACAGGAAATAAAAAACCAGTAGTTGGGTTTATCGCTGGTCAAACCGCTCCTAAAGGAAGAACAATGGGACACGCTGGTGCAATCATAGGTGGTAAAGATGATACTGCAGAGGCGAAAATGAGAATCATGGCTTCATGTGGAATTCATGTAGTCAAATCTCCTGCTGATATAGGTAATACCTTAGCTAGTATTTTGAAGTAATTATACTTTTATATAATTGGAAAATCCTTTATTAATATATTTTGATAAAGGATTTTTTTTATTTTTATTATAAAATGAATTTTGTTTATATATAAACTATTCATATTAATACTCTTGGCATAGTAATTGAATTTTAGTAA